>NZ_JBFWMI010000090.1:0-12422 GCF_050251695.1 Macellibacteroides sp. | reverse complement strand
TAATTATTTGCTAACGAATACTTATTCGTTTGACAGCTGTTGAATGCAAGTTCAACAGCTGTGTACTTTGCGTTCAACAGATGACAAACGCAAAGTACACAATTGTTGAATGAATAGTTCTCCTAAGTGAAGAAAATAAAAGCCTTAACAGGAGGAGCTAATTGATAGGGAGAAATCTCTAGTTGCCCACTAGTGGGGCTTGAGAAGTGGTATTGTGTTACGAAATCGGCTTCAGTTCCATGATTGGGGGATGTGATAGATGACACATGCTGACAGATGTAAAAACGCCATCTGTCATTGGTTATATCTCTGCCATTCAGGTGGTTGAGCCATAAAAATGATAGATGACACTTAGTTTTGCGAAAATCAGAAATAATGACCTGTCCTGAAAAATGTTGACTGAATTTAATAAAAAAAACCTACTATAAGTTGACTGCCTAGGTTAGTCCCACTATACCTTTACTTTAATCCTTACAGGGATTGACCAAGCTTATATCGGATTAGTCGCCCTGAAGTTCGTGCTGTCCTTACAAATGTATAAAAATTACACGTATGCATCTTTTCGATTGGCCTCTTTTTTATAATAGCTCCTCCAACATCGTGCCAGTCCGCCCGTTTTAAGATGCGCTTGATCAGGGGTGAGCATGGCGATACTACTGTGTTTTCTTTTTGTATTATAAAGAGTTACCACCTCCGAAACATTAGCTCTCGCATCTTTAATTCCGGAGTAGGTCATGCAATTTAACCATTCTTCTTTTATTATACCATTTACTCTTTCAGTTATGGTATTTTCCAATGGATCTCCATTCTCGGTCATGCTGATTTGAATTCCTCTCTCTTACAGGGCTGAAACATATTGAGTACTGCAATATTGAATTCCCCGATCCGAGTTGTGAATAAGTCCATCAGCCTCTTCGGGATATGTAATATCACTTACCCGCAACTGATAGGGTCCATCTGGAATGAACTCTTTTGTCAGGATGGGATACGTTCTGAAACGGTGTTTTGAATCCGTGGTTTTTGTCACTCACCTTCGGTTACGAATCAACTAACCATGCTTCCGGGAGACCCTCAAACAGGGCATACTGCCCTGTTTGAGGGTCTCCCGGAAGTTATTCCTGTAATACTGGACAAGATATTCTTGTAATTGTTAGGCAGCCTTTTCTCTTTTATGCTGTACATGCTTACTGTTTAACTTTTCCAACAGAAGAATCATATTGTATATGAGTTGTTTTATTTTGAAGAATTTGAAATCCGGTTTTATTATAAAGGAAAGTTCTTGAATATGGTTCAACAAAATAAGTACCAGCATTCAGAATGTATTCAAAAACTTCACCATCCTTTAAAACTTCATCATAAATTGGCACTTTTTCATTACATGTGGAATAAATTGCGATACGTATGTCAGGCGAACTATTTATAAATGTAATATAGACCTTCCCTTCCATTGCTTCATCTTTATCACACCCCGTAATCATAAAACATGCTAGGATTGTAATCACAAATAATAATCCATTCTTAACTTTGTTCATTTTATTTTATTTTTAATAACATCAAATCCAATTATTTCAGAATCATCTATCACATTGTAGAGTGGATTCAAATTAAACGTTTTTGTAATAGTACAAGGTGGAGTTCCATCTTTTGGTACAACATCTATTGTAAAACGGACAGCCCATTCCAACGCATTGGCCGGAACTTCATATTGCCAAGGATATCAGATGTATTGGGGATATATCAGACATGGATAATTACCCCAATGTTCAATTATTTATGATTTGTTTAACCTTCATTGTTGTCATAATAGTAAATTTAAATTAACATATAAGTTTTAATAAGGCACCTCAATGATATGACTACAAAGTAACTGGAGTTTGAATTAATTATCAATCACTACATATAGTGATTTTTGATTATTCCTGTTGATAATAAACGGTTATGTTTGTGATGTACCCATGGGGGGCTTGTCGTATTTGTTGCGGAAACCGGATTCTTGACAAAACAATAAACGAGAGGCTGAACCTTTTTTAAAGTGTTCAGCCTCTCTATCTATTTTAAGTATGTCTGGTTTGCTTACAGAGCCATTTGTATTATTCCCACTCGATTGTTGCGGGTGGTTTAGAGCTGATGTCGTAAACAACGCGGTTTACACCTTTTACCTTGTTTATGATTTCGTTCGAAACTTTAGCAAGGAAATCGTAAGGAAGCTGAGCCCAGTCGGCCGTCATGGCATCGGTGGAAGTTACAGCACGTAAAGCGATTGTATAATCGTATGTACGCTCGTCGCCCATTACACCTACCGAACGAACCGGCAGCAAGATAGATCCAGCCTGCCAGATCTTATCGTACAATCCCCATTCGCGCATCAATGAAATATAGATATCATCTGCATTCTGAAGGATTTCGATTTTCTCCGGAGTGATTTCGCCCAATACACGGATTCCAAGACCCGGTCCCGGGAATGGATGACGTTTAATTAGGTTTGGCATCATGCCCAGCTCGTTGCCCACACGACGAACTTCGTCTTTAAACAACAGTCGCAATGGTTCAACCAATTTAAGTTTCATGGTATCGGGCAGACCACCTACGTTGTGGTGACTCTTAATTACCGTTCCGGTGATTGAAAGAGATTCGATCACGTCCGGATAAATAGTTCCTTGTCCCAGCCACTTGATATCTTTAAGCTTCTTGGCCTCTTCGTCGAATACGTCGATAAAGCCTTTACCAATAATCTTACGTTTTTGTTCAGGATCGGTTACGCCATGCAGTTCGCGGTAGAATTTTTCTTTCGCATTCACACCGATAACATTAAGTCCCAGGTGTTCGTAATCGTCCATCACCTTTTCAAATTCATTTTTACGGAGCAAACCGTGGTCAACGAATATACAGGTAAGGTTTTTTCCGATCGCCTTGTTAAGCAGAACAGCCGTTACAGACGAGTCAACACCTCCCGACAATGCCAGGATCACTTTGTCGTCTCCCAATTGTTTTTTCAATTCGGCCACTGTAGACTCGATGAAAGAAGCCGGAGTCCAGTCTTTTGCACATCCGCAGATAGAAAGGAAGTTGTCCAGAATCTTAGTACCGTCTGTAGTATGGAATACTTCCGGATGGAACTGTACACCCCAGGTCTGCTCGCCTTCAATGTGATATGCTGCAGCCGGAACGTCGTTTGTGCTGGCTACAATTTTGAATGAAGAGGGAAGAACCGTAATGGTATCTCCGTGCGACATCCAAACCTGCGAACCTGCTTCAATACCCTTTAATAATGGGTCGTTGCCGTTAATAGAACCAAGATTAGCCCGACCGTATTCACGAGAGTCGCCCGATTCTACTTTTCCGCCCGATGTATATGCTAAGAATTGTGCGCCATAGCAAATGCCAAGTACCGGGTATTTCCCTCTGATTTCAGATAAATCGGCCTTGAACGCTGTTTCGTCATTTACCGAGTAAGGGCTACCTGAAAGAATCACCCCTTTCACGTCCGATGCATCTTCCGGGAAATGGTTGTAGGGAACAATCTCACAATACATATTTAACTCTCTGAGTCTGCGTCCGATCAGCTGAGTTGTTTGCGAGCCAAAATCAAGAATAATAATTTTCTCGTGCATGCAATAAGTGTTTAATTGAGTGGCGCAAAGTTAGCAATAAAAAATGATACCATAAAAACTCCTTTACCACAAATTAAAGCTAAGGTTGGAAGCAATTGTTAACAAGTCCTTAAAAATGTGTAAATATAAGGCAAAAGAGTTTTCTGCAATGGATTAAAGTGTACCTTTGCATGATCTTTTTAGTGACTCTTATAACGAACTATGGATACAGAAAAGAAAGAGATTAAACGAATCAATAAGCTTACTTTGCTTATAATGGCTGTGGTTGTGTTGTTGTTGCTTGTAGCAGGTGGTGGATATTATATATATAACCAAAAACAACAGATGAGTGAGATGACGCAAGCGTTTGTGCTTGAAAAGGAATCCCTCGAAGACGAGTTTAATGATCTGTCTCTTCAGTACGAAGGGTATAAGTTCAGTGTAGGGAACGACTCCCTGCTTTCCCTGCTGTCTACAGAACAGGGCAAGGTTCAGCGTCTGCTTGAAGAGTTGCGTACCGTTAAGGCTACCAATGCCAGCCGTATCAATCAGCTTAAAAAAGAATTGGAAACATTACGTAAGGTAATGCGCAACTATGTAATCCAGATTGACTCATTAAATACAGCCAATCAAATTCTGAAAGAAGAAAACAAACAGGTAATTAAAAAATACGAGCAGGTTTCAAGTTCGGCTACCAAACTAAAAGAAGAAAAAGAGAAACTGGCAGAACGTGTTACATTGGCTTCACGATTGGATGCTACCGATATATCGGTTACCCCAACCAACAGTCGTGGAAAGAAAATGACTAAGATTAAACGGATGGAACAGTTTGTTATTAACTTTAAACTGGCCAAAAATATAACAGCTCCTGTTGGCGAAAAGGTAGTTTACCTCCGTATAATGAAACCGGACGACGATGTATTGGTGAAAAGCCGTGCAGATGTGTTTGTGTTTGAAAACAAAGAGATCAATTACTCCATAAAGAAACTGGTTGAATACGAAGGCGAAGATTTGCCGATAACCGTGTACTGGAAGATAGAGGAATTTCTTTCGCCGGGTACCTACCGGGTGGATGTGTTTGCCGACGGCAATCATATCGGAAAGAAAACCTTTGTACTGGAGGAGTAGTTACGATGAATCCTACCGATCCTTTCGTACAACTGTATGGGCATCTGGATGCAGCTCTGCTGGCCGACGAACAGTTTGTAAGCGAGTTTAAGAACAGCGCCACATTGCTTAAGGTACAAAAAGGAGATTACCTTCTAAGAGCAGGTGAGGTCTGCTCTGAGGGTTACTTTATAAATAAAGGCCTGTTTCTGCACCTGTTTATCAACGATCAGGGCAACGAGAGTGTGATGGGATTTTCCGTAGATAATTTCTATCCCTTTCTTTCTTCCATTTCCTACTTTACCCAAACGCCTTCCGATTTCGAGATTCTGGCAATGGAAGATGCCGAGCTGATCTGTATCTCGCGGACCCAGATAGAAATGTTATCGTCCCGATATCCATTGTTCGCCTCTTTCTATCAGCGGGTGATGATGATGGTTATTTCCAAGATTTATACAATGTATGCAGCCCGCCAATCCCACACGGCAGAAGGGTTTATGGAATACCTTTACAATGAATACATATGGATTGTAAACAGAGTTCCCGATAAGTACATCGCCCGTTTTATGGGTATCAGCAATGCCTGGTACTGCAAGCTCAAGAAACGTCTTTTCGATTCGGGCAAGGTTTAACACCCTCCAATAACTCTCTTTATTGCACCATTTTATCCGAAATTGAATTACTTCAATTTATTCTATCCCGCAATCAAGTAATTTTGCGGCGGAATATGTATATTTGAACAATTAGAATAAAATTTGAATGAAATGAAAAGAGCCTTTGTATTGTCATTAGCATTATTGGCCTCTGCCTTCGTGTACGGTCAGCGTACACTTACGCTTGATGAGTGCAGGAGTCTGGCCATTCAAAACAACAAAGAATTACAGATAGCCGGCGAGAAGGTGCGCGTTGCAGGTTACGATAAACAGGCGGCGCTGACCAAGTATTTTCCGCAGGTTTCCGCAATGGGTACCTATATGCGGAATCAGAAAGATATCAATTTGCTGGATGATAAGACGGTTGCCGGTCTGGGTAAATTGTTGCCAATTGATGTAGGTGCGTTTACCCATCTTGACATTCAGGATGTTTGGTTGGGTAATGTCTCGCTGGTACAACCGGTATTTATGGGTGGTAAGATAATCGCCTATAACCAGATTACAAAGTATGCCAAGGAGTTGGCCCAGTCCATGAACGACCTGAAGCTGCAGGATGTAATCTATAAAACAGACGAAGCATACTGGCAGGTGGTTTCGCTGGTTAACAAGAAGAAGTTGGCCGATTCGTATGTATCCCTTCTCCGCAAAATGGATACCGATGTTCAGGCATTAATAGAGGAGGGGATAGCTACACAGGTAGACGGAATGTCTGTGCGTGTAAAGCTGAATCAGGCTGAGATGGCGCAGACCAAAGTAGATAATGGATTGGCTCTTTCGCGTATGGCGTTGGCACAGTTATGTGGATTGCCACTGGAAGAGTCGCTTGCATTGGCCGACGAAAATATTGAATCGCTGCCCGAAAGCGCCTCTTCATCAGGTTCTTTTAGTGTGGAAGAGGCCTTTATAAACCGCCAGGAGCTTAAGAGCCTGGATTATGCTGTGCGTATTTATAAAAAGAAAGAAAAGATTGCTTTGGCCGAACATTTGCCCAGCGTAGCGCTTACGGCAAATTACCTGGTAACCAATCCGAATTCGTTTAATGGCTTCAAAAATGATTTTGGTGGTATGTTTAATGTAGGTGTAGCGGTTCAGGTTCCTATATCCGGATGGTGGGAAGGCACATACAAACGGAATGCTGCCCGGGCGGAGACTCACATTAAGCAACTGGAGCTGGATGATGCAAAGGAAAAAATAGAGCTGCAGGTAAATCAATCGGTCTACAAGGTGAACGAGGCCGGTAAAAAATTAACAGCCTCGTCCCGAAATAAAGAAAAGGCCGAAGAAAATCTGCGTCATGCTACCATCGGTTTCGAAGAAGGGGTTATTCCTGCCCTAAATCTCATGGAGGCACAGACAGCCTGGGTAGAGGCTCAGTCTGATTTAATTGATGCACAGATAGAGGTTAAACTTACCGATGTATATTTGTCAAAGGCCCTTGGACGGCTATCTTCAACTACAAATAATAAATGATAAAACTATAGAGCGATGAACGAGCATAAGAAATTTTCAATCAATAACATGATGTTGGCATTTATCACGGTGATAGTCGTGATTGGTTTGGTGGCATTGGCCGGATTCTTTTTGCTTACTCCTCCCGAAGAGGTGATTATGGGGCAGGCCGAAGCAACCGAAATCAGGATTTCGGGAAAGGTTCCGGGACGAATAGTCTCTTATCGTTACCATGAAGGTGAAAAAGTAATGAAGGGAGATACCCTAGTCTTCCTTGATACTCCGGAAGTGCAGGCCAAGTTCAGACAGGCCGAAGCAGCGATGAGTGCTGCACAGGCGCAAAACAGAAAGGCTATAAAAGGTGCGAGAACGGAGCAGATTACGGCTGCCTACGAGATGTGGCAGAAGTCGCAGGCCGGATTGGAAATTGCTAAAAAGTCGTACGACCGCATCCAGAATCTTTTTTCCAAAGGGGTGATATCTGCACAGAAGCGTGATGAAGCCGAAGCTAATTACAAGGCTATGGTTGCCACAGAGAAAGCCGCACGATCTCAGTACGATATGGCTAAAAACGGAGCCGAACGTGAAGATAAGGATGCTGCGGCAGCATTGGTGGAACGGGCTCAGGGAGCTGTGGATGAGGTTGAGTCGTATATGCGTGAGTCGGCTTTGGTTTCGCCTATTGATGGAGAGATATCCGAGCAGTTTCCCGAAGTAGGTGAGCTGGTAGGTACCGGTGCTCCGATTCTTAATATAGCCGATCTTACGGATATGTGGGTTACATTCAGCATCCGCGAAGATCTGCTGAAGGATATTAAAATGGGAACTTCAATCAAAGCGTTTATTCCGGCACTAAATAACAAGGAGGTCACGCTTAAAGTCACCTATATGAAGGACATGGGATCGTATGCTGCATGGAAAGCTACGAAAACCAACGGACAGTTTGATTCTAAAACATTCGAGGTACGTGCTAAACCCGATGCACCGATTGCCGATTTGCGTCCGGGTATGTCTGTGATAATGAAAAAGAAATGAACATGACACAACTGAGGATAAGCATACAAAGTGTTAAGAATGTTGCCATACGCGAACTGCGCCGTCTGGTAGCCAAGCCTTTGTATATATTCTGTATGCTGGTAGCCCCTCTTTTTTGCATGGTGTTTTTCTTGTCGTTGATGAAAGAGGGATTGCCGGTAGACTTACCTATTGCTGTAGTGGATCTTGATAACTCCTCTACTTCCAGGTCGCTGATTCGTCAGCTTAATGCCTTCGAGCAAACAGAAGTAGCCATGCAGACCATGTCGTTTACCGATGCACGGATTGCTATGCAGAAGGGCGAAGTATACGGGATTTTTTATATTCCGGAAAGGTTTGCTGCAGATGCTACTACCGGAAAGCAACCTCGCCTGTCTTTCTATACCAACGGTTCGTACCTGATTGCCGGATCGTTGCTGTTTAAGGACATGAAAACCATTTCGGTGCTGGCCGGAGGTTCGGTGGGCTTGAAGACCGGAACGGCCAAAGGCCTTACGGAAGCCCAGATAAAAGGGCAGTTGCAACCTATTGTTGTAGACACTCATTCCATTGGAAATCCGTGGCTCAATTATTCGGTTTACCTTAATAATATACTGATCCCAGGGATATTGCAGCTGATGATTTTTCTGGTCACCGTTTTCAGTATCGGCTCCGAAATTAAGTTTGCCACTTCCCATGAATGGTTGCGTTTAGGAAATAACTCGGTATTGGTTTCACTAGCCGGGAAGTTGTTGCCTCATACTTTGATTTTTACGTTAGTGGGGTTGTTGGCTTGTTCGCTTCTTTACGGATTCAATGCATTTCCGCTTCAAAGCGGCTGGATGCCGATGGTGGCAAATATATTTTTGCTTGTATTGGCTTCGCAGGCAGTTGGTGTGTTTATGATCGGAGTGTTGCCAACGTTACGACTCGGACTGAGTTTTGCCAGTTTATTCGGAATGATAACTTTCTCTATTGTAGGGTTGTCGTTCCCCGTTTCCGAAATGCATCCTACGCTGCAAGCGCTTGCCAACCTGTTCCCGTTGAGGCATTATTTTCTGATTTATGTGGATCAGGCTCTAAACGGCAGGGAATTAATCTACTGCTGGGGGCATTATGTGGCACTGATGGCTTTTATGATTTTGCCGTTCCTGATTGCAAGAAACCTGAAGCATGCTTTGCTTTATTTTAAGTATATTCCGTAAAACGTTGAAAGAATGAAACCAGAGTTCAGGTTACAAAATATAATTAAAGAGGGGTTGAATGATACATTCCTCATCTGGAAAAGCGAACTGAAAAATGTGTTTGCAGATACAGGTGTGATGATTTTCTTTTTTTTGGTTCCCTTCATTTATCCGTTGTTGTACGCTTTTATTTACAATAATGAATTGGTACGTGAAGCCAAGATGGTGGTGGTAGACCAGTCCAATTCGTCTCTCAGCAGAAAGTATGTGCGTATGATCGATGCTACTGCCGATGTTAAGGTTGTAGGAGCATGTGCAGATATGGAGGAGGCTAAACGTATGCTGGATACTAAGCAGGCCTACGGTATATTACTGGTTCCGTCTGATTTTAGCAAAGATCTGCATGCGGGAAGACAAACTACCGTGTCGTTGTACAGCGATATGAGTAGCCTGCTGTTTTACAAAGCGTTTCTGCTTTCGGCTACCGAAGCCTCTTTCGAGCTGGGTAAGGAGGTGAGGATGCATAACAATCCCGTATCTACAGAGAAACTAGAACAGATTACGGTTAACCCGATTCCCTACGAATCGGTAACCCTTTTCAATACACAGAATGGTTTTGCCAGCTTTTTGGTACCCGCTATCCTTATTCTGGTAATTCAGCAGACATTGGTGTTGGGGATAGGTATGTTGGGCGGTACTGCCCGCGAGAAAAACCGATTCCATACATTGGTGCCCGTAAGTAAGCACTTTAACGGTACGTTGCGTATTGTATTCGGCAAGTCGTTGGCTTACCTGGTATTGTATATCCTTGTTTGCGGCTGGACGCTGGTGGTGGTGCCGAAACTCTTTGGATTGCCTCAGCTGGCATCTCCATTTACGCTTACGATGTTTATACTGCCTTACCTTTTTGCCTGTATTTTCTTTGCCATTACCTTGTCGGGTTTTATGGTAAGCAGAGAATCGCCTATGATGATTTTTGTATTTACATCCGTTTTCCTGCTGTTTATTTCGGGTATCTCGTGGCCCATGCATTCCATTCCTTCTTTTTGGAAAGCAACGGGTTATCTGTTCCCTTCAACACCCGGGGTGCAGGGTTTTGTACGGATAAATACAATGGGGGCAACCTTAAATGAGGTGGCTGCCGAATATAAATTGTTATGGGTGCAGACCGGTTTTTATTTCCTTACCTCTTGCCTGGTGTATCGTTTCCAGATTATACGAAGCAGAAGGCTGGTACATCAGCAGTATCAGTATATGAAAGCCAAACATAAGACTAAATAAAAAAGAGGGTGCCATTGGCATCCTCTTTTTTATTTAGTAATCCTTCAAGAATTAAATCTTAATCTTAGGTCGGTACATATCCTGAGCAGTAATACCGCATTCTTTAGCCATACGGATACTATATTCCAGTTTACTTACATCCTTTGTAATGTTATTGCTGCCGAAGGTGAATTTAATTCCGGCCTCTTTGGCTTTGAGTATAAATGCTTTGTTAGGAATGTTATAGAGCTCGTTTATCTCGAGGGCTTTACCGGTTTTAACAAGTGCATCGATTACTTTCTGCATTCGGGCTTCAGTCCAGAACTGGTCGTAACGGTCTGCCATGGAGGCTGGGAGGAAATTGGGATTCACATATACGTCTACAGGTTCTTCCAACACTCCGCATATTTTTTCTACAATCAGGTCCATGTATTGCTCTTCGTTTTCAATCCAAACCTCTTCCGGAATCCACAAACGGGTACGTCTTCCTTTCTTATCGGTAAAGGTAAGCGCATCTGTAAACACATAGTCGAATTCGGCACGGGCTTCGGGAGAGAAAGTGGTTACCCATTCGCGGCCTTCACCCTGCATGGCAAGAATAAACGGCTGGGTACGCATTGTATCAAGATAAGCTCTGATCTCCTGGTCGTTTGTGATGGGGAATCCGATGCCGCAATTCGGCGCGATGGCATAATTTATTCCGGTCTTCCGCGATTGGATAGCCGCCATCTCTTTGGTAAGTCCTCCTTTTAAATGTACATGGTAATCCAGTACAGGGAAATCTGATTGATGCAGCTTAATGATTTCGTCGTTCTGCTCGTCGGTTGCTTCCGCTTGTTGTGCTTGCTCGTCGACAGCCTCTTTAAGTACATTTACCTCTATTTTTCTGAATTGGATGTTTCCGCTGCCTGTACTGATCAAAGCAAAAAGACCTTCAGACAAACGGGCATTCGCATTAGCTTCCGTTCTGTAGGGCGCAACAGGCTCTGTATATTCAACTACCGGAGCACCATCAATCAACACGGAAACAGCTTTGCCTTCAACTTTAATTTTCATGGCAAACCATTGGTTTTCCTTTACAAAGCTCTTGGTAAGGTTACGAACTGAAAGCAGACTTCCGCTCATCTTCCACCAAACCGGATCGGTAACATCATTGTTTATTGCCACTTTGTAACCTTTGGATGCAGTTACATCAGAATGAAAACATACGGCACCTTTGCCTCCCTGATCTGTTTTAACTTCCAGACTCAGCTCGAAGTTTTTGTAGTTTCCCTGTTTAAGGATAGCCATGGCATCGGGCCCGGACAATGTAAGTGCATTTTCCTGCACGCTTACGTTACCGCTCGTATTCCAGTTACTGGTATCTTTTCCATTAAACAATGCCCCGCTTTGAGGCTGGTTGCACGAAGTAATCAAACAAAACAGTAGTCCTAAAGAAAAAAGAGATAGACATTTCATGATATATTGATTTAAGTAAAATATTATAGTCTCAAAGATAGAAAAAAATTAATAGATTATTTTCAGTTCAAAGTTTTTATGATAAAATTATTCTGTACCCCAAAAATAGTTATATATTTGTAAAAATTCTCATACATAAACTTAAATTATATTACTATGCAAAACAGACGTGACTTTTTAAAGCATGCATCTTTGCTTGTTGCCGGAGGTTTGGTTGCTCCTCAGTTATTATCTTCTTGTAGTAGCGCTCCTGCAAAAAACATCGGTCTACAGCTTTATTCATTAAGAGACCTTGTAAAAGAATCGGGTATCCAGGTTGTGCTGGAAACTGTTGCAAAAATGGGTTATACTAATTTGGAAACCGCCGGTTATGATAATGGTAAAATTTATGGATTGGCTCCTGCCGAATTCAAGAAAATGGTTACCGATCTTGGAATGAAATGTACAAGTGCACACTTGGGCCAAGCTTTCACAAAAGAAAAAGAGGCTGAAGTAATGGCTTGGTGGGATCAGGCTATCGAAGCTCACAACGAATTGGGCGTTAAATATATGGTTCAACCTTTTATGCCTGTGAACGATCAGACTACATTGGACGACCTGAAGATGTATTGTGATTATTTCAATACTGTAGGTTACAAGACTGCATCTGCCAGCATCGCATTTGGTTATCATAACCACGATTTTGAATTCCGCAAAATTGGTGATCA
>NZ_JBFWMI010000089.1:0-12814 GCF_050251695.1 Macellibacteroides sp. | reverse complement strand
TCAAAAATGGATCAAAAATAAAAGAATCTAACCTGCGTTTAGATAACTTTTTTTATCTTCGCAAACAATGAGCACTGGTATACTTTTCAACTGGAATATGGTATACTTTTCAATTGTTATATACACAGGTGCAGCTGAATCAATTGTTTAATTGTGCTCATTCGTTTTACTTTTCCTGACATATCTATGCGTGATTGATTTCTTTATCACGCAAAATACTCGAAAAGTCACAAATAATAAAGTAAAATCGGGTGGGTGCATATGCGCCGGAATGGCTGTTTAAATCAAATCTTTTTGATCCTATTTGACTTTCCTTTTCCTTCTGGACTGGGTGCATATGCTCCGGATTATCTACCCCCGTCCACTTTTCGCAACGGACGGGGGGGGTTGTACTTATTAATTTCTAAAAAGGAAGCCTTTTTTTTGAAGTCTTCGCTTAATACTTCCATTATCAGCCTTTTGAATAAATTCTGGTAAATTCTGTTTAAGAAAAGATAATACTAGATCTGCCTTTTCTTGCTCATTTCTTCCTTTTTTGTGGACAAAATTAATATCCTTAATCAGTTGTTTACTTGTATTATTATCTAGATTTCGGATTGAAGTAATAATACTACCCATTAATGAAGAAAAGCTGACTAATCCATCCAAATCAGTATTATCAGAAGTATAATCACCCAATAAATGTATATTATAAGCAATTGAAATAAAAAAATTCGCATATCTTGCATCTTTGCCACTATGGGCAAATCCAAAGAGACTTTCTGTTTCATTATTCATCAAATGATTCCTTCTTTTTTGCTCCATTCTTAAATCATTCTTTAAAATGAATTTGATAGAATCATTGCTAAGAGCTGTATAATCTGAGTATTTTTTTACTTTCTGTTCTAAAAATGGACTCCATGGCTCTGAATTATAGCCCCAATGAAACAATAAACGATGTTTACATTTAAACCATTTATGTTTATCTGTTAGTTTAGTATAGAATTCATTATGATTATGTTGATCAATCATATCTGAACTTATAAACTTCATCCAATTTCTTAGTTCCTTATTTTCTTGAAATCCAAGCACTGCAAACATATCCTCAGCGTGAGCTTCCCAACCATTATGTGCAATTGTAATCTGTATATTAAAAAACAGAATAAAGATGAAAAACAATTTTTGAAACATATTATATTTTTTTCTACCAGAACTTTAAATAATCCCAAATGGAAAACAACCACATTAAAATAGATTTCCACCAGTTATTCTCTTGCTTTAATTCTGATTGATTATTTTTATTCGGTTTTACCTTATCTTCTAAAGGCTTTATAATCTCATTAAGATATTCTTTTTTATATTCTGGTTTATAAAATTGATATTCATTATTAAAATGGACATAGTAAGGAATAAGTAATTCATTTTCCATATCTAACTTATATGCCAATTCAAAATTTGAAATATTATCAAAAGATAATTTTAAATAATATCCCTCTTGAGTAGTTGAATGATGAGGAATACCCATTAATGTATCACCTTTAAAAGTGTAAGTAATCTCATCTTTAACCTCTATCTTTTCCTCTTCACCCTCACTAGGCCTAAAAAGAAGATTAATTGTTGAAGAGTTTGATGAGTTTTCTTTACAAAAATCTATTATATCTTCTATATCCCCCTGTGTGAGAGTAAATTCACTCTGACGTGGAAATTCTTCACTTTGAATCTTATCGTAGTCTAAATTTGATTTAATTCTAAATTGATCTCCTGTATCAATTGACTCCATATAGAGATACTTCAAGTTAGGATTAGCCTTAAAGCAATCAACATCCAAAACATCATTAATTGTAAAACTACTTTCATCCTTTACATAAAGTTTTTGAATTGTAACTTTGTTCATATTGTGTTTCTCAACAACAGCATGAATACTTGATGGATTAACCTTTATATAAGACGGTAAAGAAAGACGCATCTCTTCACTAATAGCAGATACTGGAGAAATTAGAAATCCAATTATCCATTTGGAACGATACCATGGTTTTTCTACTACATCTGTAAAATTTAATATCTCCTGCAAGATCGGCCAGATTTTATCTTCTGTATGAAACCTGTATGTTAAGTATGAATCTAATTCTATATTTCTACATTTATTAATCGCATCACATATAGCAATATAGCTAGCAGGATAACTCTTTATTTGAGGTAGCACATTAACAGCAAACATTATAATGGCTTCCTTATCGGTAATATTTGGATTATCAATACCAATTCGTAGTAAATTATAAGCCTTTTGGGGATTACGGAGCTCTTTAAGATAGATAAGTGCACATTGAATTAAAGCTGCTCCATTATTAGGTAGATTAGATATCGCAGATTCGATCAGTTCTTGTTTTTGATAATCACTAAGACTTTTTTCATATATTAGTCGAGTTAATGCGATACAACCACTCTTTTCATCAATTCTAAAAATAGGAGCTTTTTGATAAAGAAGTGTATACTTATCAAAAGCTTGTTTGGCATTTGAATATTCCTTGATATCAACATAAGCCATACCCAAATAATAATAATAATCTGGAATCTTTGCATAAGTTGATAAATTATCTTTTAAAAGACGAACACGTTTACGAGAATCCGCTTCAGTAACGATTTCAAAAAATCTCTTAGATGTTTCTTCTGTAAGCCTATCTTTTTCAGAAAGATGATATTTTTGATATAATTTAAATGTTATATTCAATGCTATTTTACGAAGTTCTGCAAATTCTTTTAAGTCTTCTTTTCGTAAATTCCACATTGCATTCAATTCTTCTATTTGCTGCTCTCCTTGCATAGATTTATATTCTATAGCAGTCCTAGCTGTAGCTAAAAGAACCTGAAATGCTAATTGATAGGCATTACCTCCTCCTCCTGTCAACAGAATCGTTGGATTAAGGGCATTAGACAAAGCATTCCATTTTAAGTTATCCTTTCTAATAGAAGTTATACGTTTCAAAAGCATACGCTCTTCTTCTGTAATGTTCAGTTTACTTGTTGCATCTAATAACTCACTTCTAAAATCTGCAATTTCATATAACCCTATCATTTGTTCCATAGTCAGATTATTTACCAATTGATCGGTTTCATGTTCCAACAAAGGCATGGATTTATTATGTATAATGTTAGTAAGTGAATTAATACAATAATTCATCTGCGATATAACTACATCATTTGAAACATTTTGAGAATTCAGAGAGAAAGAACATAGTACTAAAAACGCAAGTATACTATATAAATTAGGTATGTTTTTCATAATTTTACTAAATGAAATAAATAGGATTTTGAATATCTATTACTTAATTCCAAAATGAATTTTCTCATTTCTTCTGCAAAAGTAATGATATTCAACCATAAAATCAAGTTTAAATAATTATTTAAGCAATAATAATTATTTAACACAAAATATAAATTGTATATTTATATTAATTAAATGCAAATCAAATATTTAAAGCATACTTTTAATTTTCCAACTATATGAAAGAGATAAAGTTAATTTAAAATGGATAGTTAGTATTCTCTCATACATAAGTCAATGATATAAAATTATTCATTTAATTATACATCTTCACAAAATCGGCTTTCATGCTTGTGATTAAGTGGTTGTCAATAGCCAGGTCTTTTGGGTAGGTCTCAAAATTTGCGATGGCATTGGTTACGGCTTCAATGAGGTCTTTGCTGTCTTACTATTTTTAGTTTGTTTCATAAATATGGCCCGTGGACTTTCGGGCAGTTCGGGCAATAGTTTTTCAATTTCGTCCAGACAGTCGATCGCCCGAAGCAATCGTATGAAAGAGGAGAAGGTGATTCCGGTGGAAGAGCCATTCTCGAAAGAGCTTATGGTGAAGACACTCAATCCGGATTTTTCGGCAACTTCTTTTTGAGTATACCCCATCCGCTTGCGGTAGTCGCTGTACCGTTTACCAAGCTCACGGATTATTTCAAATCCGGACTTTTCATAAATATCGCTGTACATATGCTCAATATTAGATTTACAAATATAGATAAATCTATAATAACATCAAATATATAGCATAAAATATAGATATTTCAATAGTGAGATCATTAATAACGTCTTCCTGAACAAATCTTTTAAAAAGGTAGTTATTATTGTATAGAATACATGAATTAATAGTATATCCCATTGATTACTATCACATTATTAATATTTTTTTATACGATTTTTTAATGTTTTACTAAACGTTTTGGGATCTTACTTTGTTTTATTGTAAACAGGAAAAATGGTGACATTCTTCTTGCATTTATATTGAAGTTTTTTTTATACTAAATAGTGTTCGCTGACCCTGGTTCGAGAGAATAAGGTTTGGATTTTAATTACATAAGCCGGTCTTACTCTCTAAGACCGGCTTTCTTTATTTAGCGTACTTTTCTGATACTATATAATTTACACACGCAAAGAGCCCGGCTCTTGTAAGTCGGGCTCTCTTTTATTTTATCAGAATCCAAAGTAGTTTTTAGCATTGTAGTAGGATATGTTTTCTACCATCTGCTCTATGAAAGGCAGCTCGGATACGGGTATCTCGCCCGCTTCGATTTCGGAACCCAACAGGTTGCACAGGATACGGCGGAAGTATTCGTGACGGGGGTACGAAAGGAAACTGCGCGAATCGGTGAGCATCCCTACGAAACGGCTTAGCAAGCCCAGAGCCGAAAGGGCGTTGAGCTGATTTTCCATGCCTGTTTTCTGATCCAGAAACCACCAGGCGGCTCCGTACTGCATTTTGCCGGGTACCGTGCCGTCGTTGAAGTTGTAGGCGTTGGTAACCATCAGTTCGTTGTCGCGGGGATTGAGGTTGTACACAATGGTTTTGGTAAGCATTCCTTCCAGATCCAAATTACCCAGCAGACGGTTCATGGCTGCGGCCACGGGCACGTCGTGTATGGCATCGAATCCGGTATCGGGACCCAGCTGACGGTACATGCGGGGGTTGTTGTTGCGTATCGCTCCGATATGGAATTGCTGTACCCATCCCTTGCGTGCATTCATCCGTCCGAATTCGAAAAGCAAAGCCGACCGGAACTTAGCGGCCTCGGCGGCGGAGGGTTCTTTCCCTTCGCGTACCTTCAGGAAAATAGCTTCTATTTCTGCCTGGGTATAGGGTTCGGCACAGAAGGTTTCGAGTCCGTGATCGGACACACAACAGCCCATCGATTCGAAGAAATCCTGACGGATCTGAAGGGCTTCCAGCAGGTTGTTATAGGAGGTGATGTTTACGTTGGCCGCTGCCTCCAGCTTATCGAGGTATTCGTTGTACACCCGGGGGCTCTCTATCGCCATGGCTTTATCGGGACGCCAGGTTGGAAGCATCTTTATACCGGTTTCATTATCACGGTGTTGTTTGTGATATTGAAGGGAGTCGATGGGATCGTCTGTGGTGCAGACTACCTCAACGTTCATTTGTTTCATGATGCCCAGGGCTCTGAATTCGGGAAGCTGAAGCTTGGCCGTACACGCATCATATATCTCGCGGGCGGTGGTTGGATTAAGCACCTTATCTACACCGAATACACGGCTCAATTCAAGGTGCGTCCAGTGATATAGCGGATTACGAAGGGTATAGGGCATGGTTTCTGCCCACTTCATAAACTTTTCGTAAGATGGTTTGGATCCGGTGATGTACTCTTCCGGAACGCCGTTGGCACGCATGGCCCTCCATTTATAATGGTCGCCTCCCAACCAGATCTCGGTGAGATCTGCAAATCCATAGTTTTCGGCTACTTGCTGCGGATTAAGGTGGCAGTGGTAGTCGATTATCGGCATCTTGGCCGCATGATTATGGTAAAGCGCTTTCGCAGTATCCGATTTAAGTAAAAAATCGGCAGTCAAAAATGTGTTCATACAATGATAAGTTTAAGGACGAAAATATGGTAGGGCAAAGAAATGGTTTTTTATTGAGAGTTCATTGTTGAACCACATCAAAAAACTAATGAATATTAACATGCCTCCCTTTAGGAAGCGCGCAATTTCTGGTAGATGAGCAGGTCTAGCAGACGGTCGAACTTACGGGCCACCCGCTTGATACGGGCACATTCGGTATAGCCGCATTTCTCGAAAAGGCGTACGCTGGCTGTGTTCTCGCCGGTGATAAGGGCCACGATGTTATGGAATCCAGCCTCCCAGATGCGGGGCTCGAACTGTTGCATGGCAGCATATCCGATGCCTTTACCTCCGGCTGAAGGTGTGAGGTAGACGGTTATCTCGACGGTTACGTCGAATGCTTCCTTGGGTTTGAATTTGGAAATGTAGCAAAAGCCGCACCGCTGGTTGTTGGCATGAATGGTATAGGCCAGGTAACGGGGGTCGCCCAGACGGATGTTTTCGCCCAGCTCACTGATGGTTAAGGGATGCAGGTAGAATACGGCGGTAGAATGGAGTATATAGTAATCGTATACCTCTTTTACAAATTCAAGATCGGCCGGGGTCATCTCTTTCAATTCTACGTTTTCCATATTTTTAATTGGTACTTGTTAATAATGAGCACAAAAATAGTATAAAAGGGAATGCTTTAAAGGATGGGATTGTAAAAATATGAAAAGAAAAGCTAAGAAGAGAGAAGGGCGTAGGATAAGAAAATTTTAATTCTTATGTTTGTATTCATGAAAAAATATCGGAAAAACATACTTTGTTTAATCTCTTGCTCTGCGTTGTTGTTGTTCAGTTCCTGTTCCACTCAATTCTCCCGCTTTCAAAAGCAAGAAGTTTCGCTGGCAGCCTACACTCCGAAGGTGGTTCTGCCTGCACAGAATATTCCGCTTCCGGCAACCGATTTTAGTTTTTGCATGCCTAAAGCTGCGCTCGAACCCATTGTGGATCCGCGGATTGAGATTACCCAAACGTTTTCTCCCAGAGAGATAAATCACCTGGTGGCTCACGATCCGGCCTTGTTCAAGAGTGGCAACAAACATACCATCAACCTGGATCTGATTGCCGACGAGGATTTTGCTTTTCCGTTGCCCGGGGCCAAGGTGATTTCGCCTTATGGAGGAAAACGGCGCGGACATACTGGCGTGGATATTAAAACCGTTCCCAACGACACGATCCTGTCGGCCTTCGATGGCGTAGTGAGGATGTCCAAGCCCTACGCTGCCTACGGTAATGTAATTGTGGTACGTCATTATAACGGTCTGGAGACCGTATACAGTCATAATTCCAAAAACTTCGTTAAATCCGGCGATATCGTAAAAGCGGGTCAGCCAATAGGTCTGACCGGTCGTACCGGCAGAACCACTACGGCGCACCTTCATTTTGAGACACGCATAAACGGACAGCATTTCAACCCCAACATCATCTTCAATCTAAAAGAGCGATGCCTCCAGCGCAAACGTATTGTTTGTACAAAAACGTCTGGTGGAAGCATTGCTGTGAGATCCGTAAGTTAACGCAGTTCAATCCGAATCGCGTTTTTCTTTTTAGTTTACATCCGTAATTACGGTTGCCGAGCTTGCTTTGCTCAGCACGTAAGCCGACGGGGTTGGGTTTTGCGGATCCAGTCCTCTGGACAGGGCTTCTATCACCGGGGCTTTGGATGCTCCGATAACAGGAATCAGCAAAGGAGTGTCGTTCAGCAGAACGGGTCCCGTAAGCGTTACGCGTGTTTGTCCCGATACGGGATGTACAGCGGTTGTTACGGTTTCCTTTGCAGTAAGCAAGGCCAGGTTACCCGGAAATATGGATGCGGTGTGCATATCGCCTCCCACTCCCAGCATGATGCAATCGAAACGGGGCAATCCGTTTACCTTGGGTAGCTGCTTATCTAAAAGGGTGGCGTAGCGTGCTGCTTCGGCTACAGGATCAACCTCTCCCTTCATACGGAATATGTGTTCATCCGGAATTTGCAAGGGATCAAAAAGGAGTAATTTGGCTTGTCCGTAGTTGCTTTCGCTGTCGGCCGGAGGTACGCAACGCTCGTCCACCCAATAGAATCTGAGCTGTTTCCAGTCTATTTTATCTTTGTAGGCCTCCACCCAAAGTCTGAAAAGGTTTTTGGGTGTATCGCCTCCCGAAATGGCCAGGTGAAAAGGTCCGGGCCTGGCACTCATAAGGTCGGCAAGCAACCCGGTGAGACCTTCCAGGGCCTCTGCACTAGTCTTGTATCTTTTTATTTCCATTATTCAATCTGTTGTTTACTGTAACAAATACAGGGACGAGGTAATACCTTGAGGGGTTTACGCTCTTTGGGTCCCTTGGTTCCCGGTGTGTAGGGATACAGGTTCTGATCGCCTGATTCCTTCCAGTGTGCCAGGATGGGGTCGATAAACTTCCAGCTTGCCTCCAAAGCGTCGCTACGGGCATACAGGGTGGAATCACCCAGCATGGCATCCAGCAACAAGCGCTCGTAGGCGTCGGGCAGGTAGACTTTCGACAATGATTCGTACTTAAAGTCCATGCTTACCTGTTTTACTTCAAATCCGGCACCTGGCATCTTTAGTCCGAACTGAAGGGAGATACCTTCGTTGGGCTGGATGGCAATGGTAAGCTTGTTGCAGGAGGTGCCGGAGCACTGTCCGCTGAAAAGCTGGTTGGGTGTGGATTTAAAGTTGATCACGATCTCCGACTTCTTCTCATCCAGCTTCTTGCCTGTACTCAGGTAGAAGGGCACACCGCCCCACCGCCAGTTGTCGATGAAAAATTTCATGGCAACGTAGGTTTCCGTAGTGGAAGTGGGCGACACCTGCGGCTCCTGACGGTATCCCTCGTATTGCCCGCGTACCACGTTAAGGTCTATCTCGGCTGACTTGTAGGGACGCAGTGAACGGAACACCTTTACAATCTCGTCGCGCAAAGGTTCGGCTTCGAACACGGCGGGCGACTCCATGGCGATAAAGCCCATCAACTGCATCAGGTGATTCTGTATCATGTCTCGCATGGCCCCGGAGCCTTCGTAATATTTACCACGGTTTTCCACTCCCAGGGTTTCGGATACCTTTATCTCTACAGAATCTACGTAGTTACGGTTCCATAAGGGTTCGAAAATCCCGTTGGAGAACCGCAGCACCAGGATGTTCTGTACGGTTTCCTTTCCCAGGTAATGATCGATGCGGTAGATCTCTTTTTCGTCGAAGATACTCATCAACTTTTTATTAAGCGCGCGCGCTGTCTCCAGACTCGTACCGAAGGGTTTCTCGATGATAACCCGTCGCCATCCCTCGGGAGTAGCGGCTACATTCATCCCGTTTTCCTGCAGATACTGAGGAATCAGGTCGTACATCTGCGGTGGAGTAGCCAGGTAATACATTACCTTATCCGGCAGATTCAGAGCAGTTTGCTTCTCGGTGATGCGATCCTTTAGTTTATAATAGTCGGAGCTCTTGCCCGAATCGAAGCTTACATAACATATATGCTCCAGAAAAGCGTCGATATCGCCGGGTTTAAGTTCTTTCCCTTTCTGCGAATGCTCCAGGTTTTCACGCTGTATATTACGGAATTCCTCGTCGGTATACTCGGTACGCGCTGCACCCATCACACACAACTTCTCGGGAAGCAGGTCCCGTTTATGCAGTTCATATAATGAAGGGATCAGCTTGCGGCCTGTAAGGTCGCCCGAGGCTCCGAAAATAACAATAAGCTGACTGTCTACTTTTTCGTTCATAGGTTCCCTCCTCTTTTATACATTATAATTTCCCGAATGCGTAGATCCGCCTTTACCGGTCCAGTCGGTATGGAAAAACTGTCCCCTCGGACTGTCGGTTCGTTCGTAGGTATGTGCTCCGAAGTAGTCGCGCTGCGCCTGGATAAGGTTGGCCGACGAGTTCAAGGTGCGTAGTCCGTCGAAATAACTGAGGGCCGATGCCATGGCAGGGATGGCCACTCCCGAAGCAAATGCGGCAGATACCACTTTACGCCAGGCCGACTGGGAGTTTTCGATCTTTTGTTTAAAGAATGGATCGAACAGCAGATTCTCGAGTTCCGGATTGTGTTGGTAGGCTTCTGTAATCTTGCCGAGGAAGGCCGAACGTATGATACACCCCTTGCGCCATATCTGGGCAATGGCTCCGTAGTTCAGGTTCCATTTATATGATGCGGAAGCACGGCTCATCAGTGAGAATCCCTGTGCATAAGAGATAATTTTAGATGCGTACAAGGCATCCCTGATATCGTTGGTAGTTAACGAAGCAACCTCCTCTCCTTGTCCGGGATACAAGGCGGATGCTTTTTGTCTTTCGCTCTGTAGGCCGGATAGCATACGGGCATACACGGCTTCGGTTACCAATGTAAGCGGGTCGTTCTGATCCATGGCAGCCATGGCACTCCACTTACCCGTTCCTTTTTGTCCGGCTACATCCAGAATGGAATCCACCAGATAGGTGCCGTCCGCCTGCTTGAAGCGCAGGATGTTGGCGGTAATCTCGATCAGGAAGCTATCCAGATCGCCTTTGTTCCAGTTGTCGAACACGGTGGCAAGCTGTGCGTTGTCTGATTCTTTTCCGGCTCTGAGCAACGAGTAGGCTTCGGCTATAAGTTGCATGTCGCCATATTCGATGCCGTTGTGCACCATCTTTACGAAGTGACCTGCCCCTCCGTTACCAATCCATTGGCAGCAGGGGGTGCCGTCTTCCAGCTTGGCGGCGATGGACTGAAGCAGTTCCTGTACCAAAGGCCAGGCCTTGGCCGAACCGCCGGGCATGATGGAAGGACCGTTAAGTGCACCCTCCTCTCCTCCTGAGATTCCGGAACCGATAAAATAGAACCCTTTCTGTTCCACCTCTTTTACCCGGCGTTCGGTGTCGTTAAAGTCGGAGTTGCCTCCATCAATAATCACATCGCCCGGCGAAAGAAAGGGTACCAATTGCGAAATAAGTTCGTCTACGGGAGAACCGGCTTTTACCATCATCATTATTTTTCGGGGAGCACGGATGGAGTTAACGAATGCCTGAATGTTATTTGAGCCGATAAATTTTTTGTCTTTACCTCTTCCATTCACAAAACGATCAACCACTCCCTCTTCTCCGGGTGCGCTACGATTATATACAGCTACTTTATACCCCTTGCTTTCCATGTTCAATGCAAGGTTTTCGCCCATAACTGCCAACCCGATCAATCCTACATCTGCTAATTCCATATATCTTTATTTTTAGTTAAAAACTTTTTTCATGTACTTAGAACAATTACATTTGTACAATTGTTTGATAGATTCTCTTTATTAGTAAGTAAAATAAAATTATTAGCCGAAATTTTATATTTCCACTAAACATTATTGGCGGGTTAATAGTTCTATAGGTGCAACAAAAAAACAGACATGGATATACCATTTAAACCAATTACCCTTGACGACAGGGGTATTATACAATCTTTCACCCTTCCGGGGGATTATCGTAATTGTGATTTTTCTTTTTCTAATATGTGCAGCTGGCGCTTTCTTTACAAAAGTGAGTACGCGGTTGTAGACGGCGAGTTGTTGATCCGTTTCTGGATTGAAGACGGAACCCGTATTGCCTACATGTGTCCGATAGGCAAAGGGGATTTGAAGAAGTCGGTCGAGCTGATAGAGCAAGATTCGCTGGCTAACGGACATCCCTTGTGTATGCTGGGTATTACGCCTGCTGCCAAAGAGAATCTGGAGGTGCATTTCCCCAACGAATTGGTTTACCTGCCCAACCGAGACTACTACGATTATATTTACCTGAGGGAGGATCTTACTTCGCTTAAGGGGAAAAAATTTCAGTCCAAGCGGAATCACATCAATAATTTTAAGAAACAGAATCCCGATTACGAGTATCTTCCCATTACGCCCGACCTGGTTCCGCATTGCCTCCGACTGGAACATAAGTGGTTTAAAGCCAATGATCCGGATACGGATGGCGACGATCTGACTTACGAACGCAGGTCGCTTACCTATGCATTGCAGAATTTTGAGGCGCTGGGACTGACGGGTGGCGCCATCAGGGTTGGTTCAGAAATTATAGCATTCTCCTTTGGATCGCCCATTAATCATAATACCTTTGGGGTGCATGTGGAAAAGGCGGATGTAAATTACCAGGGTGCCTTTACGATTATTAACCAGGAATTTGCTTCACGCATTCCGGAGCAATATACATACGTAAACAGAGAAGAGGATTTAGGATTACCGGGCTTGCGACAAGCCAAGTTGTCTTATAATCCGGTATTTCTGCTAGAAAAGAATGTGGTGATAAAGAAACCGGCCAACGGACAATAAATAATTGCTTGATTCGTCAGCACGATATTACCTATTGACGGGCAGAGCGTGACCAACGGAGAATAAATGGTCGAATGTTTTAGTATTCTCCCAAACACCGAATTGCGTTGAGCGTGACTAACGAACAATAAATGGTTGTTTATTTCGACTGGTAAGTAACCATGTAATCGGAGATGTACGGAACCTCTAATCGAAGTTGCAAGACTATTAAAATAAATTGATGAAGGATATAGAACAATTAAAGTCGTTATGGAAATCGCTTTTTGGTGATACGGAAGCGTTTATTTCTCTTTTCTTCCACGAGGTAGTACGTGATGAAAACATCCGTGTGCTGGAAGAAAAGGGACGTATCTTATCGGCTTTATATATGTTACCCTATCCGTTTCGGATATGGAACCAGGAGGTTACAGCTTCTTATATATCAGGTGCTGGCACCCTCCCCGAAGCACAGGGACGGGGATTGATGCGTAGGTTGCTGATTGATTCATTCAAAGAAATGGAGCGCCGTCAGATACCGTTATCAATTCTAATTCCTGCCGAACCGTGGCTTTATGGCTTTTATGAGAAAAGTGGTTACGCGACGGTTTTCACCTACAATCAGCAGGTTTATCCACCCAAAGAGCGATCCTTGCTAT
>NZ_JBFWMI010000088.1:0-12872 GCF_050251695.1 Macellibacteroides sp. | reverse complement strand
AGGTGTAAACTATTTTAGGATGGATTTTGTGAAAGTGTCTAGACTTTCAGTAGAATTATCTCTGATATGTCTAGTTTCTCAGTTTAAAGAATAAAAAAGTGTCTACTCAAATCAGTAAAAGTCAAACTTATTCGTTTAACATATGGACACCTTGCATTCAACATATGTCAAACGCAAGTTACACATATGGCTACTTTGCGTTTGACATATGGCAAACGAATACTTGTTCGTTGTTTCGGAAATAGTTCTCCGTATTGATCTGAATACTTTATAAAGAGGAAAGAATTAATAGCCTTATATAAATAATTATATTAATCCAACACCCAGAAATTACAACAGAAAACATTGTCTTTGACAGAGCAGGATATGTTCCTTTTAACTAAAAAGGATGAATTGTCTGTAACAAAACAGGAAGTATTGTCTTTGATGAATCAGGCAAATAATAAAATCAAAAAGAGGGAAAACCTTTTAACGGCTTTCCCTCTTTTCCTTTTCATTCAAAAAGTTACTTATTGAACTTTGCTTTCAAAACGCGAAGCATATCTTGCGTCATCATATCCAGGTCGTATGTCGGCGCCCAATCCCACTCGTTGCGGGCACAGGTATCGTCCAGCGAATTTGGCCATGACTCGGCAATGCTCTGACGCAACGGATCAACCTTATATTCCATCGTAAATTCAGGAATATATTTGCGGATGCTTGCAGCAATTGTTTCAGGATCGAAACTCATCGCAGCAATGTTGAACGAATTACGGTGCACAAGACGTGAAGGATCGGCCTCCATGATATCAATTGCAGCGCGTAAACCGTCCGGCATATACATCATATCCATATAGGTACCGGCAGCGATGGGACAAACAAAATGACCAGTCTTCACTGCTTCATAATAAATGTCTACTGCATAATCGGTTGTACCACCACCCGGAGGTGTTACATTGGATATCAGACCCGGAAAGCGAACCGAACGTGTATCTACTCCGAAGCGGATAAAATAATAATCGCTGAGCAATTCGCCGGACACCTTCGTAACACCATACATGGTGCGTGGATTACGGATTGTGTCCTGAGGCGTTTTGTCTTTAGGAGTGTTGTTCCCGAATACACCGATCGAACTGGGGGTGAATACCGCACAATTCATTTCTCTCGCCACTTCAAGAACATTAAAAAGACCTCCCATTCCGATCTTCCATGCCAGCTGGGGTTTTGCTTCCGCTACAGCCGACAAGAGAGCCGCCAGGTTATAAATCGTATCGATCTCGTACTTTGATACTGTTTCGGCGATTTGTTGTTCGTTCGTAATATCCACAATAGCAGAAGGACCTGATTCGAGTAAGTCGCCTTTCGGTTCCTGACCCGGAATATAGCCTGCTACGATATTACCGTTGTAACGTTTTCTTAGTTCCATTGTCAATTCCGAACCGATCTGACCGGTAGAACCAATAATTAATACATTTTTCATTCCGTTTAGATGTGCTTTTAGTTTTTCCGGTGCAAATGTATGTAGAATAAAATAGTCTGGATAATTTTTGGATAATTTTTTACCCTAAATTGAGAAATTATTATGAACTTTGTCACTCCTAAAACACAATGTTGATAAAGACAAATTGTTTTAACTAACAAAACACAAAATCATGTACGGAAAAATGAAAGATTTCTTGGCAAATGAGCTGGCAGAAATTAAAGCTGCAGGATTGTACAAGAACGAGAGAATTATCACAACGTCTCAGAAAGCCGACATTAAAGTGAATGCCGGTGAAGAGGTTATTAACTTTTGCGCCAACAACTACCTTGGTCTATCAGACAACCCACGACTTATTCAGGCGGCTAAAGATGCTATGGACTCACACGGGTTCGGTATGTCGTCTGTACGTTTCATTTGCGGAACACAGGATATCCACAAACAGCTGGAAGCTGCGGTATCCAAGTATTTCCAAACAGAAGACACCATTCTTTATGCGGCTTGTTTCGATGCCAACGGAGGTGTTTTCGAACCATTGTTCGGAGAAGAAGATGCTATCATTTCCGATTCACTGAACCACGCTTCTATCATTGACGGGGTTCGTCTATGCAAGGCTAAACGTTATCGTTACGCAAATGCAGACATGGCAGATCTTGAAAGAGTGCTGATCGAGGCCCAGGGTCAACGTCACCGTATTATTGTAACGGATGGCGTTTTCTCTATGGATGGCAACGTGGCTCCGATGGATAAAATCTGCGACCTGGCCGATAAGTACGATGCGCTTGTAATGGTAGACGAATGTCACTCTGCCGGAGTGGTAGGCGAAACCGGTCGCGGTGTAGCCGAAAAATACAATGTATACGGCCGTATCGACATTCACACAGGTACACTTGGTAAAGCATTTGGCGGCGCTATCGGAGGTTTCACAACCGGTAAGAAAGAGATTATCGAAATCCTGCGTCAACGCTCGCGTCCGTATCTTTTCTCCAACTCCATTCCTCCCGCAGTAGTTGGAGCCGGACTTGAAGTATTCAAGATGTTGGACGAAAGCAACGAGCTGCACACACAACTTGTTGAGAACGTAACCTATTTCCGCGAAAAAATGGTTGCTGCCGGATTTGATATCAAACCTACACAATCGGCTATTTGCGCAGTGATGTTGTATGATGCTAAATTATCGCAGGAATATGCTGCACGTATGCTGGAAGAGGGCATCTACGTTACCGGATTCTACTACCCTGTAGTTCCTAAAGATCAGGCCCGTATCCGTGTACAATTGTCGGCTTGCCACACCAAAGCACACCTGGATAAGGCTATTGCAGCCTTTGTAAAGGTAGGAAAAGAGCTGAACGTTATTAAATAATAACATTCCATTTAATTGACAAGGGGGAACCACTGTTTCCCCCTTGTTGTTTTTTTTATATACCTGATAAAACACAATCTTCTATGCACCTCAGTAACTATCATAGTCATTGCTCCTTTTGTGACGGACGAAGCATGCCCGAAGAATTTGTAAAGTTTGCCCTTGCTAAGTCGTTCAGGGCTTACGGAATCTCTTCGCACGGACCGCTGCCTTTCGAAACCTTCTGGAACATGTCGGCTTTTGATATGCCTGAATACCTCGTAGAGATTAGCCGGTTA
Source organism: Macellibacteroides sp. (assembly GCF_050251695.1). Classification (NCBI taxonomy): domain Bacteria; kingdom Pseudomonadati; phylum Bacteroidota; class Bacteroidia; order Bacteroidales; family Porphyromonadaceae; genus Macellibacteroides; species Macellibacteroides sp. The sequence continues at coordinate 9,772 of NZ_JBFWMI010000088.1, read as the reverse complement.
AAAGATAAATACCAGGGACATCTCGAAATTTATACCGGGATGGAGATTGATTACCTGGATACAACCTACAACCCCTCTATCCCCTATTTCCAGAGTCTGCCGCTTGATTACCGCATCGGATCTGTACATTTCCTACCGATTGCCACAGAGCTGTGCGAAGCTAACATGGTTTGCATAGACGGCCCTTTCTCGGAATTCAAGAAGGCGGTGGATACCTATTTTGAAGGCGACATCCGGAAGATGGTGAAACGTTACTACGAATCGTCCATTCAGATGGTGGAACTCGGCGGGATTGATATTGTTGGCCACCTGGACAAAATCTATATGAACGGTCAGCGGTGCAAAGACTTTTCGTTTACCGCCCCCTGGTACAGAAACATGGTAAACGAATACCTGGAGGTTATTGCCGGTAAAGGATTGATTGTGGAGATCAACACAAAGAACCTGCTTAAGAAACAGCAGACGTTCCCCAGACAGGAATATCTTTCGCGGATGAGGGAGTTGCAAATTCCCGTAATGGTAAATTCCGATTGTCACACACCCGATCTGGTAAACGACGGGCGGCAGGAGGCATTTGACATGTTAAAGCAGGCAGGCTATAAATCTACCTGCGAACTGATTGCCGGTTCATGGCAATCGATACCTTTTTAAACCTTATGTTTGATCCTATTGTTATTTTTTAGTAGTCAGAATTAGTAAACGTCTAAAATAAGAATTAATGAAGTCGGATATCGAAATTGCCAGAGAGGTCTCATTACACAAGATTAAAGATGTAGCAGAAACGTTGGGTATTCCCCGCGAAGAGGTACATAACTATGGCAGATACATTGCCAAAATTCCACTTAATCTGATTAACGATGAAGCGATTGCCAAGCATAACCTGATCTTGGTAACCGCCATCACTCCTACCAAAGCCGGTGTTGGAAAGACAACTGTATCGATCGGTCTTACGTTAGGATTAAATAAAATCGGAAAAAAAGCAGTAGTAGCACTGCGCGAACCGTCTTTAGGTCCCTGCTTCGGTATGAAGGGGGGAGCCGCCGGAGGTGGTTATGCCCAGGTATTGCCCATGGAAAACATCAACCTGCATTTTACAGGAGATTTTCATGCCATAACTTCGGCGCACAACATGATAACAGCACTGCTGGATAATTATCTGTACCAAAACCGTCATTCGTGCGATGGATTGAAAGAGATAAAATGGAAACGTGTGCTTGATGTAAACGATCGTAGTTTACGTAACATTGTTTCCGGATTGGGAGGTTCGGCCAACGGTATTCCAACCGAGACCGGATTCGACATTACTCCGGCTTCCGAGATTATGGCTATTTTATGTCTGGCAACCGATTTGGAAGACCTGAAACGCCGTATCGGAGACATTCTGTTGGGATATACCTACGACGACAAGCCTTTTACGGTGAACGATCTGGGTGTTGCCGGAGCCATTACAGTACTGCTTAAGGAGGCTATTCTGCCGAACCTTGTGCAGACTACAGAAAATACTCCTGCGTTTGTTCATGGAGGTCCGTTTGCCAACATCGCCCATGGATGTAACTCGGTGCTTGCCACAAAGATGGCGCTTACTTACGGAGATTATGTTATAACCGAAGCCGGATTCGGCGCCGACTTAGGAGCAGAGAAGTTCTTCAACATCAAATGCCGCAAAGCGGGACTATCTCCCAAGCTGACGGTTATTGTTGCTACAGCTCAGGGATTGAAGATGCACGGTGGTGTTCCGGAAACCAAAATCAAAGAGGCTAATATCGAGGGACTGGAAAAGGGATTTGCCAATCTTGACAAACATATCCAGAACCTGAAGAGCTTCGGTCAGGAGGTCGTAGTGGCATTCAATAAATATGCTACCGATACGGATGAAGAGATTGCTTTGCTTGCAGCACACTGCAAAGAGATGGGTGTTGGCTTTGCCGTTAACAATGCCTTTTCCGAAGGTGGCGAAGGAGCTACAGACCTTGCCCGTCTGGTAGTAGATACAATCGAGCAGCAACCATCGGGTCCGCTTTTGTATACTTACAAAGACTCCGATTCTATCCGCACTAAGATTGAAAAGGTTTGTAGAACCATCTACGGAGCTAAATCGGTTGTTTACACCACCTCGGCCGAAAAGAAAATCAAACAGATCGAAGGCACAAGCGCTGCAGAGTTTCCTGTGTGTATCGCTAAAACCCAATATTCGTTCTCGTCGGATCCCAAAGCTTATGGTGTAGCCGAAAACTTCGAAATGAAGGTACGCGACATTGTTATCAACAACGGAGCCGGAATGATTGTGGCAATCATGGGAGATATTATGCGTATGCCGGGATTACCCAAAGAGCCTCAGGCAAAGAATATTAATATTATAAATGGTGTGGTGGAAGGACTGAGCTAATAAGCTCCATCCGGTTGATCATGATACATCCAACCCAATCAAACGGTTGGAACTAAAATAAAAAGAGGCTGAATCTCAATGGGATTCAGCCTCTTTGTTTTTGGAACCTATCAGAACATTATACTTCTGAGGTTCAAATCACGATCAGAACATTTAATTTCTGACGTTTAGAACACAATCAGAATAATTTACTTCTGAGGTTCAGAACACGATTAGAACATTTTACTTCTGATGCTTTGTAATCTTTTCAATCACCTCTCCCATCCAAGAACAAGATTTATATACGACCTTGGAGGAGTTTGCACTTGTTACTTGTTTGTCGCTTTTAGTTTATACTCGATGGATCCGGCATTTACCAGCTCGTCGTGACTTATAAAATAGCCATTCAGCTTCTTGTTTCCGGCCTTCACCTCTTGAATATAAATCTCGTCGGCATGGGTGCGATTCGTTCCGATAACCAACTCACCCGTCTTGTAATAGTCGGGGTTAAGCTTTATAGTAACTTTATCGAACAAGGGCGAGGTCAGCGTATAATTTACATCACCCGGACAAGCAGGATAGAATCCCATCATGGCAAATACAGCCCAGGCCGACATAGTGCCTGTATCATCGTTACCCGGCAAACCGTTGGGAGCATTGTGATAGTAATCGCGAAGCAGGCCGCGAACGGTCTTTTGTGTACGCCACTCTTCTCCCTTAAAATTAGAGAACAGGTAAGGATAGGCAATATCAGGTTCGTTGGCCATATCATAATACTTCTTATCGAACACCATCTGCAACTTGTCCACAAACTTCTTCTTACCTCCCATCAGTTTGGTAAGTCCGGCTATATCATGGGGTACATAGAATGTGTAGTTCCATGAATTGCCTTCATGAAAACCGGGACTAGGTTCAAAGTTAGCACCCTGCAACGGATCGAAGGGCGAATAGAAGGTACCATCAGGCAATATGGGACGTAGTGTACCATATTCTTTGCTGTAATAGTGTTTGTAACCCATGGAGCGATCGTAAAATAGTTTGGCATCCTCTTTCTTACCAAGGGATTGGGCAAACTTAGATAAGTTCCAGTCGGCTATGTAATACTCCAGGGCATGAGATACCGAATTATCGAACTTTTCACGCAATGGAACATATCCTTTGGTAAAGTAGTCGTTGGCATCCGGACGCATCAGGTTGAATTCTCCCGGAGTAGTGGCTCCCTTGCGCATGGCCTGGTAGGCTGTCTCCACATCAAAGTCGCGGATACCACGCATCCATGCATCCACAATGTAAGGAATGGAAGGATCGCCCTCCATAGTAAGTGTTTCGCGACCGAACAGCTCCCATTTGGGTAACCATCCGCTCTCTTTGTACATGTCGACCATGGTACGGATAATTTCCACCTGACGTTCGGGGAAAAGCAGTGTCATAAGCTGACTCACGTTACGATACGTATCCCACAAAGAGAATACGGTGTAACGGTTGCCGCTGGTCTTACCTGTCTTCAGACTTTCCATCATCGGGTACTCGCCATTTACATCCTGCAAAATATTGGGATGGATCAGCATGTGGTATAAAGCCGTGTAGAAGATCGTTTTTTCGTCCTTGCTACCACCTTCAACCAGCACACGCGACAAATCACTGTTCCATTGTTCGCGGGCAGCCTTGCTTACCTTATCGAAATTAAAGTCGGGTTGCTCCGTATTCATATTCAAACGTGCATTCTCGATGCTTACGAAAGATACGCCCATCTTAACCTCAATCACTTCGTTGGCTTCGTTGTCGTAGGTAAACCATACCCCTACATCGTCGCCACTCATATCCCGGTTGTACTTGGTATACAATTTATACTTGCCCGAGTAGCCATCCCATTCGGCTTCCACCCCTTTCATAGGACTTTGTTTCTTCCAGTATCCCATCTGCTTGGGAGCTTTGCTTACCTTCATTACAAAATAGACCGGAAATACAGCCTGCGGATTGTAGCAGAAGGTACCCATCAACTTACTTCCTTCAATTTCCGTATCATTTACTATACGTACCGTTGCTCCGGTCTCGTTGGTAAGTCCCTCTCCCAGATTCAGCAGGATGTTTCCTTTTCCTGCCGGAAAGGTAAAACGGCTTAAACCTGTACGCATACTGGCTGTTGCCTCGGCCTTGATTCCGTATTTAGTAAGTTTTGTACCGTAATAACCAGGCTTGGCTACCTCTTCGGTGTATGCACTTCCGTACTGCGAGTAATCTACATTCAGATCGCCTGCAGTAGGCATAAGCAACAATCCTCCCAGTTCCGGACATCCTACCCCACTCAGATTTACATGGGCAAAGCCCGTAAAATAGTTATTATCTGATGTGTAGGGTGCCGACCACCACTGACTGTCTTTGTCGAACTTATTGCTTTCAGATCCCATCACATTGAAGGGGGTGACACTCATAAGCCCTTGCGGACAAACAGCTCCCGGATTGGTTGTTCCGTAGTTGCTTGTGCCGATAAAAGGATTCACATAATCTACAGGTTGCTGGGCGGAGACGCTGATAACGCCGCTTAGCAGAAGTGCAAATACTTGTTTCTTCATTTGTTTATCATTTGTTTATTACCAAATTTCAATCTCATCTTGATTACCAAATCACGATTTCATCCGCAAAGATAAATCCATTATTTACTTCGGATGCCTGCAAACGGACAAAACGTCCTTTCCAGTTGCCTTGAAATGTATATTCCTGGAAAGTAAGGTTGCTTTCTTCTTTAGGTACCACCGTCTTGATGGTCTGCTGCAGGGTAAAGTTCACACCATCTTCGGAGGTTAACAGACTAACCTCGCCCGGCTGGAACACTCCCGGACCTGTAAGCTGCATGAAACGGACAGACACTTTATGCAGGTCTGTCTTTTCTCCCATATCCACTACGCAATCCAGGTCATTCAGGTATCCCTGCCAACGACCGTCCAGATAACTAAGTCCCCCACGGTATCCGTCCAGTAAAGCATTCATACCTCCGGCCATGTAGCCTTTATAAAGCTTACTGTTATAATGGATAGGACGATTTATCCCTTTATGATAATCCACCTTTTTCTCGGAGGGAGTTCCCTGCATTACTCCGTTACGGAAGATAGCCGCCTTAATCCAGGCCGAATCTTTTACCAGGATGGTATCTTTGTATATTGCCGAAGCTGTAGTAGGCATGGATCCGTCTGTCGTGTACCGTATTTCCGCCGGATATTTCTCTGCATCGAACATCACCTTGATCTGGCGATTCAGGGTATCTACAGCCATTGTTATTTCAATATCGTCCGATAGCGTAAAGGCATTCACGCCCCCCTTCTTCAACAGATTTACGTGACTGTTCATTCTGGGTTTAAAGTCGGCCCAGGTACGTAACTCCTGCGGTGTCCAGGCCACTTCGGCCAAGGCAAGCAGACGGGGAAACACCATGTATTCTACATGATCGGCATTGGGCATGTATTCTGTCCAGGTATTTGCCTGAACACCCAATATATGCTTACCCTCCGTTTCATTCAATTCTGCCGGCATCGGGTTGTAACTATACACCTGCTTTACAGGAGTAAACCCTCCGATCGCGGCCGGTTGGGTTTTAGGATCCGCCTGATAGAAATCGAAATACATATAATTACCCGGGGTCATAATCACATCGTGACCATCTTTGGCCGCCTTTATGCCACCTTCAACACCCCGCCAGGACATAACGGTTGCTTCCGGAGCCAGACCGCCTTCAATAATTTCATCCCAACCAACCAGTCTGCGTCCTTTCGAATTAAGAAACTTCTCCACACGTCTGATCATGTAGCTCTGCAGTTCATCCAGATTAGACAGACCTTCGTTCTTCATCCGTTGCTGGCATTTCGGGCACTCACCCCATGCTTTCTTGGATGCTTCATCCCCTCCGATATGGATCATTCTGGATGGGAACAATTCCATCACCTCGGTAAGCACCTGTTCCACAAATGTAAAAGTAGAATCGTTACCGATACAAAAATCACTGTTCTTATAGGGAATACCCGAACAACTCAATTCGGGATATGCCACGAACACCTCTTCGGAATGTCCCGGCATTTCAATCTCAGGAATCACTGTAATATGCTTTGAGGCAGCATACGCCACTACTTCGCGTACCTCCTTCTTTGTATAGTATCCTCCGTAAGCACCGGGCGTACCTTCCGGAACAAACTTCCGGTCGCCATCCCACCAGGTCTTCCAGTCGGCAATCGGTCTGAATGCAGCATCAGACGTCAGCTTCGGATAGGCGTCAATTTCGATACGCCATCCCGCTCCGTCCGTAAGATGCCAATGAAACGTGTTTAACTTATAAAACGCCATCCAGTCGAGCATCTTGATGATAAACTCCTTTGGAAAGAAGTTGCGTGACACATCCAGGTGGTAACCTCTGTACGGGAAACGAGGTTCATCCTTAATTGAAGCAAAAGCAATGCCATCCTTACTCATTAATTGCAAAAGAGTCTGCGCACCGTAAAACAATCCCTTGTCGGAGCCCGAAGTAATCGTAACCCCTTTGCCATCTACCTCTAACGAATAAGACTCCGTAGCTTTATCCGGATTGGTTTTATCCAGCACAAAGCGTATGGCATTTTTCTTTACATCGTGTCTGGCTATTTTTAACGTACCACCCTTTGATCCTGCAACAGCGTGCTCCATCATGTCGTGCAACAACTCAGATGAAGACAACTTATCCGGCAACACAACCACTGTTGATTTATTAACCCTGAAGAATCCATCCTTAACCTGCATCTCTGCCGGTTTGGGAATAATATGAACCTGCTGTGCTGATACAGGTACACCATCAGAAAAAGATAAAAAGCATACTGCAGCAGATAGCAGAAGCTTTTTACAGATTTGTTTTGACAATAACATCTGCGTTTAGTTTATCAATTTATAAATATATATGTACTTCGTATTTCTCAAAGTTCGGTAAAGATACAACTATCCGCTTTATATGCCTAAATCCGTTTAAATAAAACCGTGAAAGTGCTGTTTCCTATTAAATAAATAAAAACAATAAATATTTTCCTTTAGAAATTTGTTTGTATTAAAATTTTATCTATCTTTGCAATATATTTCTAATGGACATTAATAACAATGATCAATAGTTAGAAGGTAAAAACAAATAATACAGACAAAAGATGGACAGTAGATTCAGGAATTGGGGATTTGCCCGTATAGTAAGATTAGTTGGAGGCATAGGTATTGGTATATATGCTATTTATACTTCCCAGTACATCTATTTAATGCTTGCAGCTGTTTTATTGATACAGGCAGCCTACAATCTATCGTGCTGCGGCGCATCGGGTTGCGGTTCAGACTCCGGAACATACAAACAAAATACGCTTTATAAAGACCAGATTAAAAACTATAATCCAGAAAAGAAATGAAAAAAATAGCCTTATTTATGGTGCTTGGAATTATTACCCTCGCTTCGTGCAATGCTAAGGAGGCAGGTAATAAAACAGCTCAGAACGAAATTAATAAAAAAGAAAATAATTCAAATTCAAAAACAGAAAGTAAGATGAAAACAATTCATTTAACTAAAGCAGAATTTTTAACAAAGGTTGCTAACTATGAAGCAAATCCTCAGGAGTGGAAATATTTGGGAGACAGACCCGCCATCATCGATTTTTATGCCGATTGGTGCGGACCCTGTAAGTCGATTGCTCCTGTACTGGAAGAACTGGCTGCCGAATACGATGGTCAGATTTACATCTACAAGATAAACACGGAAACAGAACAAGAGCTGGCCAGTGTATTTGGTATCCGAAGCATTCCTTCGTTACTGTTCGTTCCCATGAACGAAGCCCCTCAGATGGCTCAGGGAGCTATGCCTAAATCGGCCTTTAAAGAGGCTATTGAGACTGTATTGCTTAAGAAAAAGTAAATAAAAAGACAATGGACACTTCAAAACCCATCGCACACCCGTTCTTTATTGAGAACGAGAGTCTGTACGGATTCGAACATACCGTAGAGCTGTTATCTGCCAAGATAACAGAAATAGGTTGGAAAATATCAATGACACACGATCTGCAGGAAACGTTGCGAAAGAATGGAAAGGATGTCCTGCCCGTAAAGGTTATTGAGCTCTGCAAGCCGGATTATTCCGTGCAGCTGTTGAAGGAAGACAGCGAACGGATCTATTCTTCGCTGATGCCCTGCCGCATCTCTGTATATACTACCACCGATGGGAAGACTCATATCTCCCGGATGAATTCGCAATTGCTGGCTTCACAAATCGGAGGAGTGGTAGAAAAAGTAATGGGCACCGCATTTGCTGATATAGAGAACATACTGAAAACAATGATCAGGAAGTAGGTAAATCAAAATAACTTTTACACAAATACAGCCTGCTGGATAAAAAATATTTATCTTGCAGGCTTTATTTATGTAATTAAACCAATATGAATCGGATTTGTGATTTATTCGGAATTAAATACCCTGTAATCCAGGGAGGTATGGTATGGTGTAGCGGATGGAGACTGGCATCGGCAGTAAGTAACGCAGGTGGATTAGGGTTGATCGGAGCTGGCTCCATGCATCCCGAGGTGCTTCGCGAACATATTCAAAAATGCAAGAAAGCAACCGACAATCCCTTCGGTGTCAATGTACCCCTGATGTATCCCGAAATAGAAACGATTATGAACATCCTGGTAGAAGAGGGTGTCAAGATAGTCTTCACCTCTGCCGGAAGTCCAAAGAAATGGACAGGCTTCCTTAAAAAACACGATGTAACCGTGGTGCATGTTGTATCCAGCGCTCTGTTTGCAGCAAAGTGTGAAGAGGCCGGAGTGGATGCCATCGTTGCCGAGGGATTCGAGGCCGGAGGCCATAACGGTCGGGAAGAGACTACCACCCTTTGCCTTATCCCTTCCGTCCGCAAGGCTACATCGCTTCCATTGCTTGCAGCAGGAGGCATCGGTACAGGCGAAGCCATGTATGCTGCCATGGCATTGGGAGCCGACGGTGTACAGATAGGTACCCGTTTTGCCCTTACGCATGAAAGCTCGGCAAGCAGTGCTTTCAAAGATTTCTGTCTGAAACTTAATGAGGGAGACACCCGTCTTATGCTCAAGAAGCTGGCCCCTACCCGATTGGCAAAGAATGAGTTTTTCAACGAAGTGGAAGAGGCTGAGAACCGCGGTGCCACTCCGGAAGAAATGCGCGAATTATTAGGCAGGGGACGTGCAAAGAAAGGTATATTTGAAGGCGACCTGATGGAAGGTGAGCTCGAGATAGGACAAGTTTCCGCAATCATCAACGAATGTCCTACAGTAGATTCCGTGATGCATCAACTGATCAGCTCGTTCAACGAAACAGCGGCCCGTTTATCGGATACCAGGTTCTGATTTACATTTCTCAATTAATACGGCAGGCCGACTTTCCTTTGGT
>NZ_JBFWMI010000087.1:0-13020 GCF_050251695.1 Macellibacteroides sp. | reverse complement strand
GCGAGATAGCTCAGCTGGTTAGAGCGCATGATTCATAATCATGAGGTCCCCGGTTCAATCCCGGGTCTCGCTACAAATAAGAAATAAGGCATTTGGGAGGCTCCACTCCTGGGTGCTTTTTCTTTTTCCTCCCCCCTCTGTATCTCAGCATATATTTTTGCATAATCTGGATAGGAAGAATTAGATCAGCGACAAAAGTTGGGTCAAAATTAAAATGATTTATCTAAGTGTTCCTAAATAAGATTAAATGGATAAGGATCCCAACCAATCATGATTTGAGTTAATAATACCCAAAGGGATACTTGAATACCTTACTATAGTAGGTTTTGATAAAGGGGATAGTGGAAAGTCTGTTTATGATAAAACTGAGGATCAAGGACCAATTCTGAGTTTAAATATTATTATCGCTAAAATATCCTTCATATCCTTCACTTTTTCAAGTAAGTCGTTTTATAACAGTGTATTAGTATGATGGATGGTGACTAATATCCTTCACTTTTTGCCGAATATCCTTCACTTTATGTTTCACTTTTTGAATTATCCTTCACTATTTCATTGTTTTGTTCGAATCCGGTACTCTTTATTAGTAATAAACCCTGTAAGCTTATGAAGAATTTATTAACCGGATTCTTTATTTTATATCTATTGGTGTGCTAAATACCGGATTATGAACGGAGCCTTTATCTATTATCCCAATCCCTTAAGTGAACTAACCCTAAGGATGCGGGAAACTATTCCTTTCATAACTATGAGTTATTCGTTTAACAGCTGTTGAATGCAAAGTAGTCATATGGATAACTTGCATTCAACAGCTGTTAAACGAAAGGTAGTCATATCGCAAACGAATAGTTCTTCGTTATGCCCGGATTAAATGTCTTAAATGAAAGGACTACATCTTCGTAGGGATTTGTCTAATACTGTTATATGCGGCACTTTTTGAAGCATTCTTTTTATTTAAATTTCCTATACTGTATTGTCATCGTTTCCGTCTAAAATTGAACTTGAATGTATTTCCGGAAAAAATAAATCATTATTTCTTCCTTCTTCATTGTAATTCTTTTCAATTTTGAACGACTAATATTGAAAAAGGAAAAACAGATGAATAATATAGATCTTGAAAAAGCATTTATCGAAATAATCCAACAAAACGAACGAATTATATATAAGGTGTGTTCGTTTTATATTTCTGATGATGCTACGCTAGGTGATCTTTATCAAGATGTTGTAAGTAATTTATGGGTTGCTTACCCTAAGTTTAGAAGCGAATGTGCGATTTCAACATGGATTTATCGGATTGCTCTTAATACATGTATTTCAAGTGTAAGAAAGGAACTGAAGAAACCACAGAGGGTGCCATTGTCTCAGTTGCCGGATATATTCGAACAAACGGAGGATTCTAGTCCGGACGTTTCAGAATTATATCGTTTAATTTATCAGCTGAAAGACATGGAACGAGCTATCATACTACTTTATCTTGAGGAAAAAAGTTATCAACAGATTGCAGATATAGTTGGATTAACCGTATGTAATGTGGCCATAAAACTGAAGCGGACCAAAGAGAAGCTGCAAAGTATGTCTAACAAATAAAAATAATAAATATGGAACTGGATGATTTAAAAAAAACATGGGATTTAATAAATGATCGCATGAAGCAAAAAGAGAAAATGGATGCAGCCATTATAAAGGAAATGCTGCTTGCCAAATCTGATAAAGCATTTAGCCGGATAATAAATTATGATTTCTTTAGTGTGATAGTCAGTGTAAGTGCTATCGGCTTACTTACATGGCAAATGACCCGGCTCTATTTTGGGCCATTTAAAACAGGAATCTTTTTGTTTGCCATTGTCTTTTTAATTGTAAGCGCGCTACGTAGTATCCGGAATATTCTTATTCTGAATAAAATCAATTTTACGAATCCGGTCAATGAAAACATCCGTCTGGTTCAACACTATAATATTACAGTAAAACGGAATAGAATAGTAAATTATAGTGCCGTTGTTATTCTGATAGCCCTGGTAGTTGTGGCTTGTCTTTTGTCTCCCAATATGGAGATGTGGAGATGGATAACAATCGCAATTAGTGTTGTAGTAGGATCAATCGGGGCCTGGTGGGAGTATAAACAAATGTATCGAAAGAATATTGATTCAATATTACAGAGTCTGGAAGAATTGAAAGACTTAGAAGAGAACTAATATTCTTACTTCGAATCTATTTGATTATATTTGTAGGAAGTAACATTGGGAGAATGAAAACATATACGCAGACAGAGGAATGGAATGAAGAGATGAACTTTTCATTTTACAGGATGGAGACTCTTTATGAGCTGAGTAATGGTGAGCCGGACGTGCCTCATCGCCACGATTTCTATACCATTTTACTGGTTTGCAAGGCCCGGGGGAAACATTTTATTGATTTTCACGAGTACGAGTTGACGGACAACCAACTGTTTTTTGTCAGTCCCGGACAGGTTCATCAAATGGTGGAGGAGGTAAAGCCCCGGGGATACTGCATCATGTTTTCGAGCCAGTTTCTGCTGGATAATCAGATCCCCATTTGTTTTATCGATGAGCTTCGGCTGTTTCATGATTATGGAGATTCTCCCCCGCTTGCGTTAAATCAGGATGTGCTGGAAAGGCTGGTCAATTATGCCGACGAGATGGAGCAGGCCGTTCAATCGAATATGAAATTCAAAGAACAAGCTGTAGCCTCTCTGTTGAACCTGCTCCTTATAAGATGCGATAATCTATGTGCACTTTCCAATGAGAATCCTCAGACGATAGAGGCAAAGAATACACTGCTGAAATCTTTCAGAAAGATGGTGGACGAGAAGTTTGCCGAATGGCACCAGATAGCAGATTATGCTACGGCATTGAACGTGACTCCCGACCACCTGAACCGGGTGGTGAAAAATATAATCGGTGTTACGGCCAAAGAGTATGTACAGTCGCGTATCATTGTGGAGGCCAAACGGTTGCTTTACTTCTCCGACCAATCAGCCAAAGAGATAGGTTATCGGCTGGGCTTTAGCGAACCGGCCAACTTTAGTGCTTTTTTTAAGAATATAACCGGTATTTCTCCTTTAAATTTTAAATTGAAACGCTGATATCGGATTTTCATATGTTTTTCCTGTTTATTCATATTTCCGGACCATCCGCCCGGTAGTACCTTTGTATTGTAATCAAAAACAAGCGATTGGATATAAACAAATAAACAGAATAGATATGAAAACAGTATTGCATAAAGCGGCTTCGAGAGGACATGCCAATCATGGATGGTTGGAAAGTTATCATACATTTAGTTTTGCAAATTATTACAATCCTCAACGGATTCATTTCGGTGCCCTGCGGGTGCTGAACGACGACAAGGTGAGTGCCGGGATGGGATTTGGGAAACATCCTCACGACAATATGGAGATTATCTCGATTCCGTTGTCGGGCGAGTTGGAGCATAAGGATAGCATGGGCAATGTGGCTGTAATTAAAGCCGGAGAGGTACAGGTGATGAGTGCCGGTTCCGGAATCTATCACAGTGAATTTAATAAAAGGGAGGATAAGGAGGTGCGTTTCCTTCAGATATGGGTTTTCTCAAACAAAAAGAATGTAACGCCCCGCTACGATCAGATATCCATCAAAGAAATTGCGAAGGATAATGCTTTCTATCAGATTTTATCTCCCAACAGCGACGATCAGGGGGTGTGGATCTATCAGGATGCCTGGTTCCACCTGGGTAAATTTGAAGCGGGTAAATCGGATACCTACGAGTTTAAGAAAAAGGGGAACGGACTATATGTGTTTGTGCTGGAAGGACAGGTTGAGGTAGAAGGACAGGTGCTGGACCGCAGGGATGGTCTGGGAGTATGGGATGCCGACCAGCTCACGGTTAAAGCCAGTGCAGATTCGGAGGTGTTGTTGATGGAAGTCCCGATGACGGTCTGATTCCAGTCTTGCCAGAGTTATTAATAAATAAGAGGGTTGACTTCAAAGCGAAGTCAACCCTCATCTGTTTTATAGAATATGATTAAACATATTTTACGGCAGTCCCTGCAGCAGTAACCATAAGCATGCTTCCGTTGGCTCCTACAGTTTCATAGTCGAGGTCGATGCCTATTACAGCATTTGCTCCCATGCTTTTGGCCTGTTCGCTCATCTCTTTCATGGCAATCTCTTTGGCTTCGCGCAAAACGCTTTCGTACGATCCGGCACGTCCGCCAACGATATCTCTGATTCCGGCAAAAAAGTCTTTAAACATATTTGCTCCGATAATTGTCTCGCCAGACACAATCCCGTAATACTGCGTGATTTGTCGGCCTTCAATGGTGTTTGTGGTGGTAAGTAACATATGAATTGATTTAATTTACGAAGCAAATATACGTTTTTTTATAATTTATCTGTCATAGTAAACTCCAATAATCCACCATTCACAATATCATTGTAGGTAATAAACAGTTTGTCAAGTTTTTTGCCATTCAGCTTTACCTCCTTAACATATTTGTTGGCAGCACTGTTGTTGTTCACTTTTATCTGGAATGTACCTCCTTTTACCGGGATAGATGCCTGATCTACCATGGGGCGTCCAATGGCAAATACAGGTTCGCCCGGGCACACCTGATAGATACCCAGTGCACTCATTACATACCAGGCCGACATTTGTCCGCAGTCTTCATTTCCAATAATGCCATCGGGCGCATTGGTATAGAAGTTCCGCATAATCTGATCGAGACGTTCCTGTCCTTTGTGCGGTGCGTCTGTCCAGTTATACAGATAAGCCATGTGGTGACTTGGTTCGTTGCCATGTGCATACTGGCCGATCAATCCGGTTATATCTCCGGAAGCTTCGGCTCCGTCAATCTGCGAAGAGGTGGTGAATAAGGTATCCAGACGGGTTTCAAATTCGCCTTTTCCACCAATGGCATCAATAAAATTGTCCATATCGTGAGGTACAAAGAAGCTCCACTGGAAGGCGTTGCCCTCGGTGTAATCGCTCTTCATATGAGCCGAATAACGAGGATTGAACGGGGTGCGGAATGAACCGTCTGCCATTACGCCACGCATCATCTTTGTTTCAGGATCAAGGTAGCGTTTGTAGTTTTGAGCTTTAAGTGCGTAGGCTTCCGCCACCTCTTTATTCCCGGCATGCTCGGCAATCTTTGAAACGCACCAGTCGTAATAAGCCATTTCTACTCCCCATGAAACCGATTCCGGCAGCGAGTCGGCCGGAACGAATCCAAGCTTTTCTTTAAAGTAAGTGTGGCGGGTGATCAGATCAAGCTCGCGCGTTCCTTTAAATTTCTCTGCCAGATCTTCTCGGTAGACAGACGAGCGTGCGGCTGCTTCTGCCCAAACGGAAAGATCTCCTTCTGCCAGTCCCTTCGAAACAAGATCGGCCAATACCGATGTGGCAGGATAGCCCACCATGCAACCGGTATAGCTGGAAGCAAGGGGCCACTTCGGCAGGATGCCACCTTCTTTATATCCATGTACCATCACTTTGCCCCAGTCGGCCGCCAATGCGGGATCAATGATTGTCATCAGCGGATGCAAAGCCCTGAAGGTGTCCCACAAAGAGAATACGGTATAATTGGTATAACCTGCTTCGGCTGTGTGTACCTGCTTATCCATTCCAAGGTATCTGCCATCCACATCCTGATAGGCAAAAGGCGCAATCATAGAGTGATAAAGCGCGGTGTAGAAGTTTTTCATCACCACCGGATCCGAGCTTGTCATCGAAACCCGGTTTAAAGCCTCGTTCCATACCTGTTCCGATTGAGCCACAGTTGCGTCGAAGTCCCATTCCGGCAGTTCGCTTTCCATATTTTTTACAGCACCGTCAGGATCTACCGGTGACAGAGCCACTTTTACAAGCAGAGGTTTGTCTGATGCCGGAAACTTGAAGTGGTATTTCAAATCTTTGTCCGAATGCATCTTGGAAGGAACGGAGGCCGGGGTTTCTTTGCCATCGGTAAACATACGGATGGAATCGGCCGGTTCAGAAAAAAGAATACGGTACGAAACAGAATGGAAATGGGCCCATCCCTGTGTACGGAATGTTCCCCGGATCTCTTCGTTGGAAACCACTTCCACATCATTCGATACCAGTTTATGTCCCCAGTTTGGCTGAAGGATATGTCCCAAATCCAGCATCACCCTGCGGTCGGACGTGTTGCTGTAGGTGTATTTATGAAATCCTACCCGATCGGTGGATGTAAGCGCTACGTCGATACCGAAATTATCCAGGCGGACTTTATACAATCCCGGCGAAGCCTGTTCGGTTTCTTTCGTAAAGGTGGCTACGGGTTTGATGGAATCGCCTCCCGAGAAGGGAAGTAAAGCCACATCGCCCAGGTCGCCGATGCCAGTGCCGCTTAGATGCGTGTGACTGAAGGCGTAGATCTGGCGGTCGTCGTAATGATAGCCGCTGCTGGCATCCCAACCCATAATATGTGTATCCGGACTAAGCTGAACCATGGCAAAAGGACGGGTGGCTCCGGGAAAAGTA
This sequence comes from Macellibacteroides sp., assembly GCF_050251695.1. Lineage (NCBI taxonomy): Bacteria > Pseudomonadati > Bacteroidota > Bacteroidia > Bacteroidales > Porphyromonadaceae > Macellibacteroides > Macellibacteroides sp. The sequence goes on along the minus strand of NZ_JBFWMI010000087.1, from coordinate 6,525 downwards.
TGACCGTGAAAACCGGTTCCGATAAACGGATCTACGTATTGTATCTTGTTTTCCTGTTCCTTTACAACCTGTTTAGTCTGGCATCCGAAAAATATTAAAAAGGAGAATGCAATAATAGATGCAATTGTTCTTTCCACTTTCTGAATAATTGATTTAATTTGTACTTAATAAAAATAACGAGAATTTAGGCGAAAAGTTGATACCTGGCAACAAAGTTACTAAAAAGTTTCTGGAACTTGCAACTTTCAATTGACATCAGCGTCTTACTATTACAGATGAAAACAGAAGAGTTTACAACGAAAATACTTCCTCTGAAGAATAATCTGCTACGGGTTGCATACCGGATAACGGGCAACGCGGAGGAGGCGGAAGACGTTGTACAGGAAGTGATGTTGAAAATGTGGAGCCAGCGGGATAGCTGGGATACGATAGATAGTCTTCCTGCTTACTGTATGATGATGAGCCGAAACCTGGCTTTGGACAGGATTCGCCATTGGCGCAGCCACGAAGAAGAGGTAACGGACGATCAGCTGGCTATAGTATCTGATGCAACCCCGTTTAGTGAGGTTGCCTATAATGACCAGCGTGAATGGGTGTTGCGCCTGCTGGAAACGCTTCCCGACCTGCATCGTAAAATGATTCAGCTACGGGAAGAAGAAGAGCTAAGTTATGCCGAAATTGCCGGCGTACTTAATATAACGGAAAGTAAAGTTAAATCAGACCTGTTCAGAATACGCCAATACCTGAAACAGGCATTTGAAAAAGTAAATAGTTATGGATTACGCAATGATAAATGAACTATTGAACAAATACTGGCTATGTGAAACTTCGCTTGAAGAAGAGCGTGAGTTAAGACGATTTTTTGCTTCGGAAGAAGTTCCGGAACATCTACTCGCATACAAAGCCTGGTTCTGTGGCCGCGACGAAGCAGCTATTCCTGTGCTGGGAGCCGATTTCGATAAGCGAATCCTGAAAAAGATCAAGCCCAAAGAACGCCTGTCGTTCCATTTGGGCCGAAGATACGTTACGGGTATCGCTGCATCTCTTGCGATCCTTGTTGCTGCTTCTCTCTATGTGTATAATCAAACCGACTGGGCGGATCCCTCTTACCAGGATACATATCAGACACCCGAGGAGGCGCTTAGAGCAGCCCAGGTGTCGCTGTCTTTTGTCTCTTCCGAAATAAACAGGGGACAAAAAATGGTTTACAATGAAATGAAGAAAACAGCACCTATTACGGATCTCATAAATAATATTGATAAACTTGAAGGAGAATGAGTATGAGGAGTAAGACTTTGCTTGTCACTTTGTTGCTGATCACTGCAACGGTAGCCTCTTATGGGCAGCAGTTTGCGGGAAAATTTTTGAAAGAGTTTGATTACGACCGGAATTTCTCTGTAGTAAATATTACTCCCGAAATGTTTGGCATGATGGGAAACATGGACATAGATGACCCCGATTTAGCCTCTTTGATTAAAAATATTGACGGACTTCGTATTGTTTCCGCACCGAGTAATAAGCCCGTTTACGAAAAATGGTCGCTTAAATCTTTAACCGGCTTTGAAGAGATCATGTCCATCCGCAGCCCCGGAGCTTCGGATATGCGGCTGATGGTGAAAAGATCTAAGAATAAGGTAAAGGAGCTGGTGATGTTTGTGAAAAACGACACCTCCTTCGTGGTAGTAAATATTGCAGGTAATATGGAGATGAAACAGTTATCCAAATTATCCGGTATTACAGGTGTGAAAGAACTGGAACAACTAGATAAAACCAAAGACAAAGACAAATAATTTATGAAAAACTACATTCTAACACTTGCATGCACCCTGGTGTGCCTTTTTACATCCATCGGCCTGTCTGCCCAGCAGTCGGCTAAAAAGGATTTATCATTGATTGGAAAATGGAATTACGAAGCTACTTCGGCTCCGTACGGTTATAACCAGGGGGTGATCGATTTCGTTGAGAAAGATGGAAAGTTGTCGGCCAAACTCGATATCCAGGGTAACGTCACTCAAATCGAATCATTTACAGTAAAAGGGAATACCTATACTTGTACTCTTTATATGGATGGAGCATCTATCGATGTTACTATCCTCAAAGAGGGAAAGAAGCTGACCGGTAAAGCTGAAGTGAATGGTGATGTAATGCCTGTTACATTCTCGCGCGCCAAAGAATAGCCGATTTGAACCTTTTCGTTTGCTCTGCTTCGGGGTTTCCCGTACCTTTGCCGTAAACAATTGATACAATGTTTACAGTTATTGGCATAATGCTATCAGGGATTCTGGCAGGTTATCTGCTCAGAAGCCGGAAAGAGATGCGTTTTACAGGGCGTTTAATTTCCTATACTATCTTTTTATTGCTGTTTCTGCTGGGTATCTCGGTGGGGAACAATGAGGCAATTGTAAATAATCTTCCGGAAATAGGAGGCAAGGCTTTTCTTATTGCTGTATCGGCAACTTTGGGAAGCCTTATCTGTGCCTGGGTGGTGTACCGTTACTTTTTTAAGAAAGAGGGCGAATCATGAAAGGCAGTATAATCATCGTATCTTTTTTTGTTCTTGGGGCTGTATTGGGCTGGGCCGGATGGTTGCCCGACTTTTTGTTGGAGACCGATCATACCAGGTATGCTTTATACCTGCTTATGTTTTTAGTCGGGGCCAGTATCGGAGCTGATAATAAATTACGTGAGATTTTTCAAAGGCTTCGTTTCGATGTATTGCTGGTTCCTCTGGCTACTATTGTGGGTACCCTGGTGGGGTCTGCCCTGATCAGTGCAGCGCTTGCCGATGTGTCGCTTACCGATTGTCTGGCTGTGGGGTCTGGCTTCGGTTACTATTCGCTTTCCTCCGTTTTTATTACACAATATAAAGGTGCGGAAATGGGAACCATTGCCCTTACAGCCAATATCATCCGCGAAATTCTGACATTGCTTGCAGCTCCATTGATGGTGCGTTATTTCGGCCGACTGGCACCGATTTGTGCCGGAGGTGCAACAACTATGGATACCACTTTACCTATCATCACCCGCTATTCGGGAAAAGATCTGGTATTTGTTGCCATTATTCACGGATTTGTTGTAGACTTTACAGTTCCGTTCTTTGTTACATTCTTTTGTACCATTTAGTAACGAAAGAGACTTGTTTGCTTTGGATTGATTGTGCAACGATTCTTGTTAAAAGATTGTTTATCTTTTAATGCTTGAAAAATAAGTTTTGTTTAGCAGAATTGATTATTTTTGTTCATCATGTTTAAATTATATATTTTATGAATAAACAATTCATTCTTGGGCTTTTGGCTTTAACTTCCACACCGTTTGTGTTGCAGGCGGCCGATGAAGCGAGGTTGTTGCGCTTCCCGGCCACCAATGGCAGCGAAATTGTGTTTTCTTATGCCGGCGATTTATATAAGGTTGCTGCCTCGGGGGGTGAGGCGAAGCGGCTGACTTCCCACGTGGGATACGAAATGTTTCCCCGCTTCTCTCCCGATGGAAAAACCATTGCTTTCACCGGACAATATGATGGTAATACTGAGGTATATTCTATGCCTGCAAGTGGAGGAGAGCCTCTGCGTGTTACCTATACTGCTACAAACTCACGCGATGACCTGGGAGATCGTATGGGGCCGAACAATATCGTGATGACCTGGACGCCCGATGGTTCTTCCATTGTGTACCGTAACCGTATCAGCGATGGCTTTGCCGGCAAACTTTATACTGTTTCTCCCGAAGGTGGACTGTCTCAGGTGATTCCTTTACCCGAGGGCGGCTTCTGCAGCTATTCGCCGGATGGTAAGAAATTGGCCTACAACCGCGTATTCCGCGAATTCCGTACCTGGAAGTATTATCAGGGTGGTATGGCGGACGATGTGTGGGTGTACGACGAGCAAACCAAAAAGACCGAAAATATCACCAATAACGTGGCACAGGATATTATGCCGATGTGGATTGGAGATGAGATTTTCTACATCTCCGACCGCGACCGCACCATGAATATCTTTGTGTACAATACAAAAACAAAGCAGACCAGCAAGGTGACTAACTTCACCGAATACGATGTGAAGTTCCCGAGTTGCAACGGCAACATGATCGTGTTTGAGAATGCCGGTTACATCTATAAACTGGATGCCAGCACCAAAAAAGCGGAGAAGGTTACCATTAGTCTGTCGTCCGACAATATCTATGCCCGTTCCGAGGTGAAGGATGTGTCCCGTAACATCAGTGCGGCCAGCTTGTCTCCGGCCGGAGAGCGCTTGGTTGTAACTGCCCGTGGTGAGGTATTTAATATTCCGTCCGACAAAGGGGTTACTAAAAACATCACCCGCACTCCCGGTGCCCACGAACGCAATGCCAGCTGGTCGCCCGATGGTAAGTACATTGCCTATATCTCCGACGCAACCGGCGAAACAGAACTCTATATCCAACCTGCCGCCGGTGGGGATGCTATCCAGCTTACAAAGAACAACGACAGTTATATCCGTTCGTTGCAATGGAGTCCGGATGGTTCGAAAATCTATTATACCGATCGTAAAAACCGGATCAACCAGTATACCGTTGCCACCCGGAACGTTAGCCTGGTTATGCAGGATCCTGTTGGCGAGTTCAGAGACGTATCCATTTCACCCGACGGAAAGTGGCTTACCTACAGCCGTACGGCCGACAATGAATTCAACATCGTGTATGTATATAACCTGGATACGAAGAAAGAATATCCAGTAACCGACAAGTGGTACAGCTCTTATAACCCGGTGTTCAGTGCCGATGGCAAATACTTGCTTTTTGTTTCTGCCCGCGACTTCAATCCTACCTATGGTTCTACAGAATGGAATCATGTATATAATAACATGTCAGGTGTATACATGGCTCTTTTATCTAAAGACACCCCTTCTCCTTTCCTCGAAAAGGATGATGCGGTTGCTGCCAAAAAAGAGGTTTCTGTAACAGTTACAGATGCCAAAGCCGGAAATAAAACGAACAAGGCTGTTGATAAAGGTGTTGATAAGTCTGTTGATAAGTCCGCAAATGCCGTTAAATTCGATGCCGAAGGTATTGCCGACCGTATCATCCGTATTCCGGTTCCGGGAGCAAATTACGACAATATTTATTCCGATGGAAAGAAGGTTTACTATTATGGCAGAGGAGCAACTCAGGTATATGATCTTGAAAAGCAGAAGGAAGATGTAGTTGCCGAAGTTGCACGTATGTTTGCCGAAAATGGATACAAAAAGGCAATCTTCTTTAAGAACGGATCTATTTACGTAAAAGACATTCCTTCAGGCAAGGTGGATCTCAGCGACGCTGTAAATACTTCCAACATGAAGGTTACTACCGATTATGCTAAGGAATGGGCTCAGATTTACGATGAGGGATGGCGTCACATGCGTGATGGTTTCTATCTTGAAAATATGCACGGGGTGGATTGGAAAGCCATGAAAGCTAAATACGAGGTGTTGTTGCCTTACGTTAAAACCAGACTTGATCTGAATTATCTGATTGGTGAACTGATTGGCGAACTTAATTGCGGTCACGCTTACATCAATCCGGGTGAAACGGATCGTCCTGATAGATTGCAGACCGGTCTGCTTGGTGCTGAGGTGTCTCGCGATAAGAGCGGATATTTCCGGATCGAGAAAATTATTCCGGGTGCTTCCTGGAATAAGGAGCTGCGTTCGCCGCTTACAGAGCCCGGAGTAAAAGCTGCCGCGGGCGATTATATTATTGCTGTAGACGGAGTAGCGGCCAACACGGTGAAGGATCTTTATTCGTTGTTGGTCGGCAAGGCAGGTGTTCCTACCGAACTTACCCTGAATAGTACGCCTTCAGCTGCAGGTGCTCGTAAAGTGGTTATCAACCCTATTGCAAACGAATATCCGTTGTATCATTATAACTGGATACAGAATAACATCCGTAAAGTGGATGAGGCTTCTAACGGAAAGATCGGATATATTTATATCCCGGACATGGGCCCGGAAGGATTGAACGAGTTTTCCCGTTATTTCTATCCTCAGCTGGATAAAGAGGGCTTGATTATCGACGACCGTGCCAATGGGGGTGGAAATGTTTCGCCTATGATTCTGGAACGTTTGTCGAGAGAAGCCTACCGCGCAACCATGCGTCGTGGTTCCACCCGTATCGGAACTGTGCCAGATGCCGTGCAGATCGGCCCGAAGGTTTGTCTTATCAATAAATATTCGGCTTCGGACGGCGACTTGTTCCCATGGGGTTTCCGTGCGTTGGGATTGGGTAAGCTAATCGGAACGCGTACCTGGGGTGGTATTGTGGGAATCAGCGGATCACTGCCGTTTATCGATGGCAGCGATATGCGCGTGCCTTTCTTTACAAGCTACGATCCTAAAACCGGAAAGTGGATTATCGAGAATCACGGCGTTGATCCGGATATCCTGATTGATAATGACCCGGCCAAGGAATGGGCAGGCGAAGACGAGCAGCTGAATCGTGCCATCGAAGAGGTAAAAGCTCAGTTGAAAGATCGCAAACCATTGCCTCCGGTTCCTGCTCCAAGAGATTTCA
>NZ_JBFWMI010000086.1:0-13108 GCF_050251695.1 Macellibacteroides sp. | reverse complement strand
CCCATCAGATAGTAAAAGTAGGCGTCCAGCTTACGGGAAGCAACGATGGACGGATTTTGCTGTTTCAAGGTTCCCGAAGCTGCATTGCGCGGGTTGGCAAAGAGGGGCTCCTCCTGACTTTCACGCTCTCTGTTGATTCGGTCGAATTCGGCCCAGGGAAGTAATATTTCGCCTCTTATTTCAAAATTATCTGGATAATTGCTGCCCATCAGCTTTAAAGGTACCGAACGAATCGTTTTCACATTGGCCGTTACATCGTCACCTTTGGTTCCGTCTCCACGGGTAACAGCCCGGATCAGTTTTCCCTGTTCGTAGGTAAGCGAGATAGAAGTTCCGTCGTATTTTAATTCGCAAACAATCTCGAACGGCTCATTCAACGCTCTGGCAGTGCGTTCATAAAAGTCAGTCACCTCTCCATCCGAATAGGTGTTGCCCAGCGACAACATCGGATAGACATGCGCAACCTGATCGAATTCTTTAGATAAATCGCTTCCCACACGTTGTGTTGGCGAATGCGGATCGGCAAACTGAGGATAGGTTTTTTCAAGCTCTTCAAGCTCTTTCATCATCTCATCAAACACCTTATCCGAAATTTCGGGAGCCGATAACACGTAGTAGGCATAATTGTATCTGTCCAGTGCCTCTCTCAAACCGGCAATTCTTGATGCTATCTCATCCATTATTATCAATATCTTGTTTAGTATTACTATTATTTATCGTACTCGTTCCGAAACAAACCAGGGATTAGTAAGATTTTCCTTGTTGTATTCCAGAGGATCCCTGCCGTTCAGTTTAAAGATCTCGCATCCTGCTTCCCTTAAAATGATGTGCCCTGCTGCAGTATCCCATTCCATACAAGGAGAAAAACGGGGATAAATATCAGCGCTTCCTTCGGCAACCATGCAGAGTTTAATGGAGCTTCCGCAGACCAGCAATGTAACTTCACTGCCCTGCTCTCTCAGATTATCGACAAACGCTGCCACATGCACATTCACATACGAACGTGAAGAGGCTACTATCACACCTTCGCGGTACATAGGCAGAGGTAATTTAAGGGCCCGCAACAGCAATTTATTCCAATCGACCGCATCATCCCAAACGACATCAGTTATTTTGAAGGCTCCACTACCCTTTTCTGCAAAATATAGGACCTGTCTATCCGGGATATAAATAACACCCAAAACAGGTTCGCGGTTCGATATAAGGGCGATGTTTACAGTAAATTCACCATTCCTGCGTAAGAAGTCTTTGGTTCCATCCAATGGATCAACCATCCAGAAAAGCGCCCAGTCTTTGCGTACCTCGTAGGGGATTTCGCCACCCTCTTCACTCAAAACAGGGAAAGAGGTTTGGTAGAGATAGGAAAGAATCACCTCATTTGCATTGCGATCTGCCACCGTTAAAGGCGAATCATCCGTTTTAAGCTCCAATTCCAGGTCGGCCTTCGTATCGTTATAAATACGGATTATCTCTTTTCCTGCATGTAATGAAGCTTTTATAGCTACTTCCAAATTGCTTTTTGCTACTATCATCTGTTATCTCTCATGCGTTTGGTTCTGCAAACATACTAAAGAAATATCCTTTTATTCTATATCGTGCGCAATTTATAACTTATTTTTAGGAGCTCTCTGAAAATAATTGTAAATTTGCGTCGTCTCTAACTAAATAGAGTTTCTTTTTTGCATATTCATTTGCAGTAAACCAATTTTTTAGGTAATGAAAAAGGACAACATCATTTTCGACATCATTGAAAAAGAGCATCAGCGGCAACTTAAGGGAATTGAACTTATTGCTTCTGAGAACTTTGTAAGTGACCAGGTAATGCAAGCCATGGGCAGCTGTCTTACCAACAAGTACGCAGAAGGTTATCCCGGCAAGCGTTATTATGGAGGTTGCGAGGTAGTAGATCAAAGCGAAACCATCGCCATCGAAAGACTGAAAAAGCTATTCAATGCCGAATGGGCAAACGTACAGCCGCACTCAGGTGCACAGGCTAACGCAGCCGCATTCCTTGCAGTTTTAAATCCGGGGGATACGTTCCTGGGACTTAACCTCGCACACGGCGGGCATCTCTCTCATGGGTCGCCCGTAAACAGCTCTGGTATATTATATCACGCAACAGAATATAACGTTAAGGAAGATACCGGTATGGTCGATTACGACCAGATGGAAGAGGTAGCACTCCGCGAACGTCCCAGATTAATCGTAGGTGGAGGTTCTGCCTATTCGCGTGATTGGGATTACAAACGTATGCGTGAGATAGCAGACAAAGTAGGTGCTTTGTTGATGATCGACATGGCTCACCCTGCCGGTCTTATCGCTGCCGGTCTGCTTAACAATCCGCTTGAATACGCTCATATTGTAACATCAACCACTCATAAGACCTTACGTGGACCACGTGGAGGTATTATTCTTCTTGGTAAAGATTTTGAAAATCCATGGGGTAAGAAAACGCCAAAGGGAGAAATCAAGATGATGTCTCAACTACTAGACTCAGCCGTATTCCCAGGTATACAGGGTGGTCCGCTTGAGCATGTAATTGCAGCCAAAGCAGTTTCTTTTGGCGAAGCATTGGAGCCCGAATACAAGGTGTATCAATCGCAGGTTAAAGCCAACGCTGCAGCTATGGCTAAAGCATTTACCGATGGTGGATACAAAATTATTTCCGGCGGTACAGACAACCACAGTATGTTGATTGATCTTCGCACCAAATTCCCTGAACTGACAGGAAAGGTGGCAGAAAAGGCTCTTGTGGCTGCAGACATTACTGTAAATAAGAACATGGTTCCGTTTGACAGTCGTTCTCCATTCCTTACTTCAGGTATCCGTGTGGGTACACCGGCCATCACTACCCGTGGTGCGAAAGAAGCATTAATGGCGGAAGTGGTTGAAATGATGGATACCGTTCTTTCCAATCCGGAATGCGATAAAACTATCTCTTCTGTTCGCGAAAAAGTAAACAGTGTAATGAAGGATTATCCCATCTTTGCATGGTAATACTACTATAGAAACGAGGTACGTCCCCTCGGTGGGACGTACCTTATTTTTTTCCTTGCTTAAGCTAAAACAACCATATTAATTATTATAAACATGAAGACACTCTTTTTGCTTTGTGCCACAGCGGCACTTTGCCTGTTCGCGTCATGCGAAAGTCCCACAAAACAGATGCCTTACAACCAGGGTATCAATGTTATCCCCAAGCCTTTAAGTCTGGTTCAGAACGAAGGCAGCTTTAAAGTAACAAAAAGTACGAAGTTCTATGCTTCTACTCCCGAAGCCAAAACAATCGCCACTTTCTTCGCTTCAAAAATTGAATCATCCACCGGATATGATCTGGCTATCAGCGAAGAAGAAGTATCTTCTAACGCCATCGCTTTACTAATTGACAACTCTTTGGAAGTAAACGACGAAGGTTATACATTGGATGCAACTGATAAACTGGTATCCATTAAAGCGAAAACTGCCAAAGGTCTTTTCTATGGTATGCAAACGCTTATGCAGTTACTTCCGGCCGAAATTGAAAGCACAACTGTGGTTAACGGTATAGCCTGGACACTGCCATGCGTTACCATTAAAGACGAACCACGCTTTGCTTACCGTGGAATTATGCTTGATCCTTGCCGTCACTTTATTCCGGTTGAAAATATCAAAAAGCAACTGGATGTTCTTGCTTTATTTAAGATCAACCAATTCCACTGGCACCTTACTGAAGACCAGGGCTGGCGTATTGAGATTAAGAAATACCCGAAACTAACTGAAATCGGTTCTAAACGTGTTGATGGCGAAGGAACAGAATACAGTGGTTTTTATACCCAGGAACAGATTAAAGAGGTGGTAGCCTACGCTTCAGAACGCTTTATCAATGTAATTCCTGAAATTGAGTTACCGGGACATGCCCTTGCTGCTATTTCTGCCTACCCTGAACTTTCTTGTAAAGGCGACTCATTGTCTCCAAGAATTATCTGGGGCGTGGAAGAGGACGTATATTGTGCAGGTAAAGAAGAAACATTCAAATTCCTTGAAGATGTAATTTCCGAAGTGGTAACTTTATTCCCCGGAGAATATTTCCACATCGGAGGTGACGAGTGTCCTAAAGTACGCTGGGAGAAATGTCCGTTGTGCCAAAAGAGAATGCGTGAGAACAAGCTGAAAGATGAACACGAGCTGCAAAGCTATTTTGTTCAACGCATAGAAAAAGTACTTGCTTCGCATGGTAAGAAAATGATCGGCTGGGACGAGATCCTGGAAGGTGGTTTAGCTCCTTCTGCAACAGTTATGTCATGGAGAGGTGAAGATGGCGGTATTGCTGCAGCAAGCATGGATCATGATGTTATTATGACTCCGGGAAGCAATGGCATGTATCTGGATCACTACCAGGGCGATTCCAAAATAGAGCCGGTCGCAATCGGAGGTTACACTTTGTTGGAAAAAACATACAGCTATAATCCGGTTCCCGACACTTTGGTTGGTTTAGGCAAGAGCAATTTTGTTAAAGGTGTTCAGGGTAATATCTGGTCGGAATACATGTACACAACCGACTTGATGGAATACCGTATATATCCGCGTATCCTTGCTGTTGCTGAAATTGGATGGACTCCTTTGGAAGGAAAAGATTACAAAGACTTTGAACGTCGTATAGACAATGCATTGGTACGTTTGGACTGCCACGGTATCAACTATCATATTCCTCAACCTGAACAACCAGGCGGTTCAATTAATTTTGTAGCCTTTACAGACAAGGCAACATTGGAATTCAAGACCACCCGTCCGGTTAAAGTTGTTTACACCACCGATGGCTCCGAACCAACAGCAACTTCGGCAGTTTATTCTACTCCTTTGGAGTTCAACGAATCTGCTACATTGAAGATCCGTTCCGTACTACCTTCAGGAAAGATGAGTCCGGTTCGTACAATTACAGTTGAAAAGCAAACGTTGGCACCAGCCAAAGAGGTAGCTGCAACTAAACCCGGATTAAAGATGAAGGTTACTTATGGCTATTTCCTGGAATCTTCAAAATTGGAAGGTGTTACAGATTGGAAAGAATCAACTATTAAGGATCTATTTGAAATCCGTTCAGTAGAAAAGACCGACGAATCCATGCGTAATGTAAAACAATACGCAGCTGTTGCCAGTGGTTATGTGAATATCCCTGAAGATGGAGTCTATATTTTCTCGTCGGACAATGAAGAGGTTTGGATTGATGGAAAACTGCTGATCAATAACGGAGGAGAAGTAAAACGTTTCTCCAGACATGACAGCTCCGTTGCTCTGGCCAAAGGATTACATGAAATCAAAGTTGTGTTCCTTGGACACATTATTGGTGGCTGGCCTTCTAACTGGAATGATGGTAGTGTAAAAATACGCAAAGCAGGAGCCGAGAAGTTTGAAGCTATCACACCTGCAATGCTTTCATATTGATTTAAACAAGTGACTGTTTCAGGAATAGCATACTATCAATGCTGATTCTTGAAACAGACCATTCTAATAAAAGAGGGAGAATCCATGGATTCTCCCTCTTTTATTAAGATCAATAGTAAGTTTTACCTGAGAACAGAACAACATTAAAAAACTACCTGAGGCACAACATCCAATGGCAATGTAAAATAGAAGGTACTTCCTTCACCTACCTGTGAAGTAGCCCAAACCTCCCCTCCCATTTTTTTGACAAGCCCCTTGGTTATTGTCAGTCCCAATCCAAAACCATTCTGGGTGGTATTGAGTTTTACAAAACGATCAAACACCGATTCAAGCTTATCTTCGGGGATTCCAACCCCTGTGTCTTTAACATAAAACTTCACATAACCACTTTCCAATTCATACCCAAAGCTTATTTGCCCCTCAGTTGTGCTACGTATGGCATTATTCAATAAATTATTCATTATCTGAAGCAACCGGCTTTTATCCGTATTCAACCATAAATCGGAACGAGGAGTTTCAACTACAAGCTTTACACCATCAGGCATTCGCATGGAGGTGATTCTGTAAATCTCAACCATCAGCTGATCAATAAAAACAGGGTCTGTATTAATTTTGATTGTATCAGATTCAATTTTCGACAAATCCAATATATCGTTAATCAATCGAAGCAGCAACTCATTATTAGTCTTTATAATATCAATGTATCTTTTTCGGTCCTCCTCATCCTCTGTATAAGCCATCAGATCAGAAAAACCGACAATGGCATTTAACGGAGTTCGTATCTCATGACTCATGTTGGCAAGAAAAGCCGATTTCATTTTATCTGCATTCTCGGCCAATTCCTTTGCCTCTATTAGAGACGTAATATCCCACCAAATAGTAACGACCAAGAACTTATCATCCCCTTGCGGGACTAAAAACTTGATAAGGTCCTGATAGACTTTTTTACCCGACAAAACAGTTTTACAAGTTCGAAGGCACAATTTCTCACCCGTTCGCATCAATTCGTTCTCCTGAGATCGGATAGCCTCCCTTAACTCCGCCGAATATAGACACAACTCCTCATTCGTCTTACCAACAGCAGTAGCAGCAGAAATTCCCGTATTTTTTTCCAGCTCTTTATTCCAATAAACGTAACGAAAATCATCATCCGGATCTTTAATGGACAACTCCATTGGAATGGTGTCAATAATGGTAGTGAGCAGTTTATTCAGCTCATTCAATCTCTTTTGTCTTGAAATTCGCTTTGTTATATCATGTGCATAAATCATCACGCGTTGTTGATCATAGGCAACGATTCGCATTTGGTAATAGTAGGGATTTCTATCACTGTCGTAAATCTTAAAGTCAAGAAATTGAGGTAATCCGTCCTGAAGTGTGTCAGCAATCGCCTTTCTAATCTTTACAAGGTCTGAATTATCATGCCGGTTTTCAAGTGCTTTTCCAACAATTGAATGATTAAAAATAGGATCATTATGCTTCGAAAGTATTTCATCTATTACTCCATCTTTACGAGCAATAAAAAGCGTATCAGAAATGCATTCCAACACTTTCTGGTATCTAAAACGTTCTTTTGCAATTACCTCTTCTTCCGAATTATCATTTTTCGAATCGTTTATCGTATTAAAATAAACCATTCTACCGTAAGAAAAATCAGGAGGTGTCTCACCGTTGTGATTCTCTGTGGTCTTCTTTGTCATTATGTTATAGTGCTCAGAGGGTTAAAACCGGCGCAATATAAAAACAAATTAGCTATTAATCAAATTTTAGACGCATAATAGTAAACGAATTAGGTGGAAACTCATATACCATTGGTCCCTGCAGAGAAAATCCCGTTGTTTTCTTTACCGGAATAATATTATCGGGACTGGAAAAATTATTACCAATTTCCGGATCTCCGGCTAATTCTATAATTTCCGCATTTAGCCCCACACTTATTCCATTAATATTCAATTGCGTTTTTTCAGGATGTCGGGTCGTATTAACCACTTTAATGATCAATTGCTTGTTCTTGTCGTCGCGGGTAGTAGCTACAACCAACGATGGAATTGGTCTCAAATTTGCTTGTTGAACCAGTTTATCATCCACATAACAGGATATTATATCGTCTTTACAAGTCACACTCACCTTATACCACTGGTTGCTGACAAACGAAAACGGCACATCTTCCGTCAACTTATCTTTTACGAATCCTGCCATTCTGTACAGCTCACAACTTTCAAGACCGATCGTAAAACAAACATGGTTGGCTGCAGCATTCTGCAATCCATTATCTCTCACTCTGATCTGAATCTGACCACTACCTTTGGTACGTCTCACATAGGTTGTAAACGTATAATCGTGTTCTGTAGAGTCACCCATCATAATGTAATTCCATTTATTGGGTTCTGCTACAAGCATCTCATCCGCGAACTTCCATCCGCCGTTTACTATTTTCGATTTAAAAGACTTATTACCGTCAATACGTATATTCCTGAAATCAAAGCTATTGTCAAACATATACAAGGATGCAGCTCCAAATGTTACCTGAGGCCTCTCATACGAGGTTACCGCTGTCTTAAGTATCGCATCCCCTCTGTTTTCACCTAACATCGAAAGCATATGATATGATGGAGTCTTAACTGCCTGTTTATTGTTAAACAGAATCAATCCTTTGGCTTTTTTGTTCATTTGCACATTAGCCAATGCAGGTGCATAGGCTATGCGCTTAACAGCATCCGGATTACGCTCAAGACCTAATAAAAAACAAGCCTCAGCTAAAGCCGAACGAAGTGTGCCGCTGGATTCATCTCTTACCAGACCAAATTCTCCAATAAACATGGGAGGTTGTCTTTTCGCATACAGGAATCCGTCGAAACGGCTTTGGTTAGTAATAAAAAACATCTCGTCGCCATAGTAATGGCTGTCCACCCAATCCACTCTGTTTCGGATATCTGTTATAACATTTCCAATAACGGTAACCCGCGGATAGACTTTATGGATAGCCTCCTTAAACAACTCATACCTTCGTACATACTCAGTACCGTAGTTTCCACTGCCAATCTCGATAAACCGAAGGTTAAACGGTTCCGGATGCCCCTGGGATGCACGGAGTTTACCCATTGCCGAATCTCTGGGAGCATTTGCAAATGCAATAGCATCCAATGCATCCTGTACGATTTTATCCATAGCGGTAATATCCTCAAAACGGGGACGTCTCTTCTGACTTGTCACACCGCTGTTGATTACATAAATTGGCTCAGCTCCAATAGATTCGCAAAAACGAAGATATTCAAAATATCCCATTCCATTGGTTGTACCATACCCGTTTGCTGTCCAAAAATGTTTTCTTTTGGCTATATCCCCTATCGTTTCATGCCAAACGGGGAATGTCCCACCAGTAAATCCTTCTACAAAATCGCCACCCGGAAACCGGATAAAGCGGGGCTTAAGACCTGCGATTAAATCGGCTAAATCCGGACGTAATCCATTTGGCATTCCTTTCCAGGTTTTTTCCGGAAACAATGAAACTACATCTATCCAGAAAATTTGGGACTCATTCGAAGTGAATGTAAGCACGGCATCCCGAACATCTTCCAAAGCAGTAAACGCAAACTTCACTTTCCGCCAGGCAGTTGTAGGATTCACTTTCATCACGTTGCTCAACACTCTTTTAGCTGCAGAATCTTCCAAAGCCACATGCACCTCTTTCGGTTGTAAGGAAGTACCTTTTAGGTAAAATGACAGTACATATTTTTCTCCTTTAACAAGAGAAATCCCCTTGTATCCGGTAGCTGCAATACCGCCCCTGCCGATTGAATCGTTGGCAGTAACTGCCACAAGCAAAGAACGTCTGTTCTCTTCATTAATTAATTCGCGCGTATCCAGATACATTTTTGAACCCGGAGTAAGCGTACGCCAACCGATAACACTGTCCGGCTTCACAAAGGGCATCACATAACCATTGGGTGTTACCAGTACATTTTCTTTATAATCGTAGGCACTATGAAGCGGAAGCACGCCATCTTCGAAGCTTCTGTTCTGTATCAGTTCGGCGTAAATACCACCATCTACAGCATGGTTTATCTCTTCAATCGAAACACCATACAAGTTTTTATTAACAGGAAAAGTAAGTCCGTCCGCATCAATTGTTATGGACGAAGTAACAGGCATTTCCGGTCGGCATCCACTTAACAGGAAAAACATAAAGACACCTAAAAACCAAAAGCCACTTTTAATACTATGATTACTCAGATTCACTTTTCAACGAATTAAAAACATTTGAAATACCTGCATTTTACAAAATAAACATGCAAACTTAGCTAATTATTCTCAGATAAAGGTACCTATTTTATATTTCAAGACATATTTCCTCAAAAATAATCGTACATCAAAACAATAATTTCAAAAAAAATGTTATTTTTGCATTTAATATTATCTAAATATAAATTACCTCTACATTCACCATGAGTAAACAGGTTTTATTAGTTGACGACAAGCCCGAGATCGCCAAGATTATTATGCTTTATCTGGCAACGTACGAAATTAAGTATGTTGAAAATCCTGTTAAAGCCATTGCTTGGCTTAAAGAGGGAAATATGCCAGACTTGATTATATCTGATTTAAATATGCCCGAAATGTCTGGAGAAGAATTTCTGCGTTACATTAAAACGGATGAAATGTTCAGTCACATTCCTGTGCTTATATTATCAAGTGTTGAAAGCAGTTTTAACAGAGTTCGTCTCTTTGAAGAGGGAGCGGAAGATTTTATTTTAAAGCCATTTAATCCTGAAGAATTAAGGGTTAGAGTAAAAAGACTGTTACGGTAATGCTGAGCATATATTTCGGCAGCGACATAGCCTATGCAGATTGGATACGGGAAACTATCAATCAGGAAGTTGTAGTTTGTTCCAATTTCCTGCAAATAAATAATATCCTTTCTGAAACCATCCGTAAAAGAAAGGAAGATCATTGTTTTGTGTTCATTCAACGCAAAAACAAGCTGTCCGATTTAAAAATAATCAGCCATCTAACTAAAAGCTATTCTTCAGTTTATATTATTCTGGTTGGAGTACCTTTAAGTATTGAAGAAAAGAAAGAATATCTTACAGCCGGGACAGACAGTATTATTTCTGATAAAAGAAATGACACCGAATTAATCCGCATTCTTGATTTCGCCATTAAATACAATGAGAGGATCAATAGCACATCTTTACGTTCAAAAGAACTGGAATCCTTCAAGATGCCACTATGGAAAAGAACGTTCGATATTGCATGCTCATTAGCAGCTATTATAATCCTATCGCCCCTGCTAATATTGACCTGGCTTGCAATACGACTGGAAAGCAAAGGAGATGCCGTTTACAGATCCAAAAGAGTTGGCAGCAACTATCAAATATTTGATTTTTATAAATTCCGGTCGATGTACTCCGATGCTGATAAACGTTTGGCTGAATTCAAAAAACTGAATCAGTACGCACAGGAGGAGTTGACGGAACAGGAATCCAAATCATCGTCCACCCGATTACATAAAGCGGATGTTGTACTTTTTGCCGACGATGCCATCACTTCCGAGAAGGAATATATCGCTGCAAAAAAACAAGAAAGATCCAACGCTTTTGTCAAATTTGAGAATGATCCGCGAATTACCAAAATTGGAAAAATCATCCGAAAATACAGTATAGACGAATTGCCACAGCTATTCAATATCCTCAAAGGGGATATGTCTGTTGTTGGTAACCGGCCACTCCCTTTATATGAAGCAGAGCTTCTTACAAGTGACGAGTATATTCATCGGTTTATGGCTCCGGCCGGATTAACCGGCCTATGGCAAGTGGAAAAACGTGGAGAAGCAGGAAAGCTGTCTGCGGAGGAACGAAAAATGCTGGACATCCGTTATGCAAATGAATTTTCTTTTCTTATGGATGTTAAAATTATTTTTAAAACATTTACCGCATTCATTCAAAAAGAAAATGTATAACCGTTTATAAAATAAACTTTCATTTAGAATGGAAAACAATCCGGTTATATCAATCATTACAGTAAATTTTAACGGGCTGCAGGATACACTTGAACTATGCCGGTCTGTTAAAGACCAGGTTAAATCCATCAGCTATGATCTTATCGTTGTAGACAATGGGTCAAAGGTTGATGAAGCTGCACAAATAAAGCAAATCTATCCATGGGTACAAGTTATCCGATCGGAGAAAAATCTTGGTTTTTCAGGTGGTAATAACCTGGGAATCCGTCAGGCTAAAGGTGATTTTATTTTCCTTTTAAACAACGACACCTATTTGCCCGACGAAAGTATTCATAACTTGGTTGATACGTTGAAGTCCAATAAAAATCTGGCTGCTGTATCACCCAAAATTAAATTTGCCTGGTCTCCATTTGCCATCCAGTTTGCCGGATTTACACCATTATCTGCCATTACTTTGCGAAATAAAACCATTGGTTTTGGAGAATCTGATAATGGGCAATACAATCAATTCAGACAAACTCCCTTATTGCATGGTGCAGCCATGATGGTTAAACGACATATAATAGAAGAAGTAGGACTTATGCCCGAACTTTATTTCTTATATTATGAAGAAATTGATTGGTGTACGACCATGACTGAACATGGATATATATTAGGTTACGAACCTAAATGTACAGTATTCCATAAAGAAAGCAGGAGTACCGGACAAAACAGTCCGCTTCGCTCCTACTATTTAACGAGAAACCGACTTTTATTTGCCTGGAGGCATCGCTCCGGTTTTACAAAATGGCTTTCTATCGGCTATCAGAGTCTGATTGCCATACCAATTCATACAATAAAATTCCTGCTTAAAGGAAATACAGCCAATGCGATTGCGCTTTTAGAAGGTTTGACTGCATTTATACAATTAAAAAAATAAAGACAAAACGTATGACATTGTATACGATTTTAGACAACATAGACTCACTTTGTTTCTTTCTATTGGGAACATCCGTTCTCTATTTATTTGTGTTTGCGCTCCTTTCACACATCAAGCGTAAGGACATATATCCTGCAGCCGGCAAATTGCATCGGTTTGTTATTCTTTATCCGGCCTATAAAGAAGATCGTGTGATAGAGAATGCTATTTCCAACTTTCTCGAGCAGGACTACCCTAAATCCTGCTACGACGTTGTTGTAATATCTGATCAAATGCAAGATGACACCATCAACAGATTAAAATCCATGTCTGTTACATTGATGGAAGTTCACTTTCAGCAAAGCTCCAAAGCTAAGGCAATGCAATATGCAATGGAGAATCTGGACAAGAATACCTATGATATGGTAGTTATAATGGATGCCGATAATACCGTGGAACCCAACTTCCTGCATGAACTAAACAAAGCTTACCACAGTGGATGCCTTGTTATACAGGCACATAGAATGGCCAAAAATCTCAATACAGACACAGCCATATTAGATGCAGTGAGTGAAGAAATCAACAATTCAATTTTCCGCAAAGGGCATGTACGTCTGGGATTATCTGCGGCTTTAATCGGCTCCGGAATGGCGATCGACTTTCAATGGTTCAAAAAAAATATATTCAAGCTGCAAACTGCCGGAGAGGATAAAGAATTAGAAGCCCTGCTTCTTAAAGAAAACATTTTTATCGAATATCTTGAACACGTAAACGTATACGACGAAAAAACACAAAAAGACAGTACATTCTACAATCAAAGGAGAAGGTGGCTG
>NZ_JBFWMI010000085.1:0-13644 GCF_050251695.1 Macellibacteroides sp. | reverse complement strand
GATCTTAGTTTTTTCTATGATGTAAATGCATTATGGAACAGA
The DNA here is from genome assembly GCF_050251695.1 of Macellibacteroides sp. Classification (NCBI taxonomy): domain Bacteria; kingdom Pseudomonadati; phylum Bacteroidota; class Bacteroidia; order Bacteroidales; family Porphyromonadaceae; genus Macellibacteroides; species Macellibacteroides sp. Next base: position 13,602 of record NZ_JBFWMI010000085.1, on the reverse strand, counting down.
CACATTAAGAGTAACCTTCGCATTTTGTTGATAAACAATGGGGGTGGCGAAATATTTCATTTGTTGCCCGGGCTAAATCAAGCAGTCTCGTTGGATCAGTATGTTTCATGCAGACACTCTACCAGAGCCGAAAAATGGGCTCAGTCCATGGGCTTTGATTATTTATCGGCTCACAGAGAAGAAGAATTTATAAATAATCTGGATTCGTTTTTTTCTGTTGAGGCTTCTAATCCTGTGTTATTTGAAGTAATAACAACAATGGAAGTCAATGCCGAAGTATTTAAATCATATTATCATAAACTAAAAACTATATAAACTATGTCAACTAACAGAACTTGGTCTACTATCAAGGAATACGAAGATATTCTATTCGATTTCTATAATGGAATTGGACGAATAACTATAAATCGCCCACGATATAGAAACGCTTTTACTCCTACAACAACAGGAGAAATGAGTGATGCCTTGCGTATTTGTCGCGAAATGGCAGAAATCAGTGTTGTAGTAATTACGGGTGCTGGAGATAAAGCATTCTGTTCCGGCGGAGACCAAAATGTTAAAGGTAAAGGTGGATACATTGGAAAAGACGGCGTACCCCGCCTAAGCGTGTTAGATGTTCAGAAGCAGATACGTTCGATTCCGAAACCTGTGATCGCGGCTGTTAATGGATATGCTATCGGGGGTGGCCATGTTCTGCATGTTGTGTGTGATTTGTCAATTGCTTCTGATAATGCAATCTTTGGTCAAACAGGTCCGAGAGTGGGAAGTTTTGATGCAGGATTCGGTTCATCATACCTGGCTCGGATTGTAGGACAGAAAAAAGCCCGCGAAATATGGTTTTTATGCAGACAGTACAATGCTCAGGAAGCTCTTGATATGGGATTGGTAAATAAGGTTGTTCCCTTTGATCAACTTGAAGATGAAGTGGTAGATTGGGCTGAAACAATGATGTTGCATAGTCCTTTGGCATTACGTATGATTAAGGCTGGTCTTAATGCTGAATTAGACGGACAAGCTGGTATACAAGAATTGGCCGGAGATGCCACTATGTTGTATTATCTAACAGAAGAAGCTCAAGAAGGTAAAAATGCTTTCCTGGAGAAAAGAAAGCCTGACTTTAAACAATTTCCAAAATTACCATGATACAAGTAAATATTATACCTTATACATTACTGTTTAAACAGCCTGCAGGGACTTCCCGTGGTGTTTATACTACACGTAAGGTATGGTATGTTGTACTTACTGCCCAAGATAAGTCAATTCAGGGTATAGGGGAGTGCGCTCCCCTACCCAACTTAAGCTGTGATGATTGCCCCGATTACGAATCAATCCTTAATGGCGCTTGTTCTACATTAAGAGAAACCGGTGAAATTGATTATGATTCACTCCGATCTTTTCCATCCATTCTTTTCGGTCTTGAAAGTGCACTTTTACATTACAAATGTAGCTCTTATTCTTTCTGGAATACCTCTTTTTCAAGAGGAGAGAATGGGATTCCTATTAATGGATTGATCTGGATGGGTAATACCGAATCCATGCAAAAGCAAATAGCAGATAAACTTGAAGCCGGATTTAGATGCATAAAGCTTAAAATCGGAGCCTTAAACTTTGAAGAAGAGCTAAAGGTACTAAAAAGTATACGTTCTAATTATTCGAAAGAAGAGTTGATGTTGCGTGTAGATGCTAATGGAGCGTTTGGTCCGGGAGAGGCTATGGATAAATTAAATAGACTGGCAGAGCTGGAAATTCACTCTATTGAACAACCAATCAGAAACGGACAGTGGGATGAAATGGCAAAGTTAGCATCAATGTCTCCTGTTCCAATTGCATTGGATGAAGAGTTGATTGGAGTTAATTGCTTGACAGAAAAAAAGAAATTGCTTACCAACATAAAACCTCAGTATATTATATTAAAGCCATCTTTACATGGTGGATTGGTGGGAGCTGAAGAATGGATAAAAGAAGCTACCAATTTAAATATTGATTGGTGGATAACTTCAGCATTGGAATCAAACATAGGATTAAATGTTATTGCTCAGTGGACAGCTTCTCTAGGTGTTGAATCGCCTCAAGGGTTAGGCACTGGAGCGTTATATGAGAATAATTTACCTATACCCTTGGAGATTAGAGGTGATCGTCTGTGGTTTAATCCATCAGGGAAAGTTCTTAATATTAATAAGCAGCTAAACCTTAGTTGTAAATAATAATATTACGAAATGAAGTATAATACAAACGTACATACACAGACTTTATTAGTAAACGGTATATCTTATTCCAAGACTAAGTTGCCAGAAGCTTCAACTCCAGAAATGACAGAGTTGCACGACTTTTTATTGAATTGGTTTAATGATGATCTTTTTATTACTGTTAAGACCTCTGGTTCTACTGGAACACCCAAAGAAATGAAAGTGAAAAAGGTGCAGATGATGAATAGTGCTTGTGCAACCTGCCGATACTTTAACCTTAATCCGAATGATCGCGTTTTGCTATGTGTGCCGTTGACCTATATAGCTGGTAAGATGATGGTTGTTAGGGCTCTAGTTGGAAAACTTGACTTACATGTTGTTTCAGTATCCGGCTATCCGCTTGCTAATATATCTTTACCCATCCGTTTTGCGGCAATGATTCCACTACAGGTTTATAATTCTCTTCAAGACTCTATAGAGCGTAACCGAATGGAAAATATTGATATTATTCTTTTAGGAGGAGGTAGAATAGATCCTGGTCTGGAAAAGGAATTAAATATATTCCGGAATTCTATATATGTTTCGTATGGAATGACTGAAACTCTTTCTCATATAGCGCTAAGAAAGATTAATGGGTTAGATGCTAGCCAACATTACATCCCTTTACCTTCTGTTAAAGTATCTCTCTCGTCGGATGAAACACTCATTATTGATGCTCCGCTTGTCTGCGAAAACAAATTGATTACAAATGATATCGCTGTGATTTATTCGGATGGGAGCTTTGATATCCTGGGTCGAAAAGATAATATCGTTAACAGTGGTGGTATAAAAATACAAATTGAATTGCTTGAGGAAGAATTAAAACCAATTATCCCCCACCCTTTTGCTATATCTTCCGTTCCCGATCTTAAATATGGCGAAGCATTGGTTTTACTGGTTAATGGAAAAATAGATGAAGAGGCTTTTCTATTCAAAATAAAGAAAAGCTTTCCTCCGTATCAGATTCCAAAGCAGATTATTGAAGTTGATGAAATACCATATACATCTACTGGTAAAATAAATAGAGCTGCAACTAAAATTCTTGCTCAAAAACAAATTGATTATTCTAAATTAACGTGATTATCATGAAATTTCATTACATTATTTTAGCCTTATTTCTCTCTACTTATGTATCATACGGGCAAGATTGGCTTGTTCAAAAAAAAATTGTAGAGAAACAGAAAGTTTATGCCTCTCATAATTGTGTAACACTTGCTGACAGCACTAATGTTACTGTACAACCAAACGGCTCTGGATCTTTTTCAATCTATAAAACGATTCTGATTCAAAACCGAGAAGGTGCATTAAAAAATCGTGTCATAATATATGATTATGACCCTCTTACTGCTTTTGCATCGTTCTCATATGCAACAATATACCGAGCGAACGGAGATATAATCAACCTGGATGTAACACAAGCAAAAGATTATGTTGCACCGGCAAGGGCAATATATTGGGGTGCTCGCCAGATTATGCTTGAAGTTGGCAGACTCTATCCCGGTGATGTGGTTGAATACAAGATTGAGAAAAAGGGGTTTACCTATGCTTTATTAACTTCTATGGATGAAAATGACGAACGTTTTATACCTCCGATGCGTGGTCATTTTTATGATATTGTCCCTTTTTGGAATGATGAACCTACTGTAAAGAAAGTATACAGGGTTTCAATGCCTGCGGAGAAGGATATGCAGTTTGAATTCTATCAAGGAGAGTGTTCAAGTTCCGTACGAATGGAAGGTGACAGAAAAATATATAGCTTCAAAAAAGAAAATATCATGCCTTTCCCGAAAGAAGCCAATATGGTAGATCTTTTCGATGTAGCACCCAAATTGATGATGTCAAGTACTCCAAAGTGGGTAGATAAATCTCTTTGGTTTAACAAAACCAACGAAGATTATGGCAGTTTCGAAGCTTTACCTGAAGCTCAGAAAAAAGTGGATGAAATTATAAAAGGTAAGAAAACTGAAATGGATAAAATCGCGGCATTAACCCATTGGGTGGCCGATAATATCCGCTATTCTGGAATTTCTATGGGAAAAGGTGAAGGCTATACACTTCATAACACAAAAATGAATTTTACAGATCGCTGTGGAGTCTGTAAGGATATCGCAGGCACACTGATATCATTCCTCCGAATGGCTGGCTTTGAAGCTTATCCGGCAATGACAATGGCGGGTAGCAGAGTTGAACAGATTCCTGCCGATCATTTTAATCATTGCGTAGCTGTTGTTAAACTATCAAATGGAACTTATATGCCCCTCGATCCAACCTGGGTGCCATTTCTACGTGAGCTTTGGAGTAGTGCAGAGCAACAACAAAATTATCTTCCGGGTGTACCTGAGGGTTCCGACTTGAAGATTACACCGGTTTCACCTCCTGAAAATCATTATTTTAGAATTAACTCTCAAACGTCTTTGCTTACAAATGGGACATTGAAAGGGAAATTTACAGTTACAGCAGAAGGGCAAAGCGATGGAGTGGTAAGACGAATTTTCACCAGGGGATTTCAATCAGAATGGTACAATGCTCTTGAACGTGAATTATTAAATGTATCGCCTCAGGCTAAGTTGGTAAATGTGGATTATGGTAAAGATCCCAGAGATTACCAATCGGGACCGATCAAAATTACTTATACATTCGAAATTCCAAACTATGCATTGATGGGCGAAGATGTAATTGTCTTTAAACCTCTAACTATGAATAATCTATATAATAGTGTAAAAACATTTTTAAGAATAAATACTGAAATTTCTGAGCGTTCATATGCTTTTAAGGATGCATGCTCTCGTTTAGTAGAGTTGGATGAACAAATTAAAATACCCAACGGATATCGTTTAATTCCAATAAAGAATATGCAGTCAACTCAGACTAGTCCGGTAGCTGACTTTAACGGGAGTATTTCTTTTGAAAACAATCAGATTAAGATTCAGCAGAAGCTTGCACTAAAAAAACGTGTTTATGAGGCTGGCGATTGGGATAGCTTTCGTAAAGCAGTGAATGAACATAAGTCTTTTGGAGAATCTTTGATTATAAAAAAATTATAACCTTATAAAGAATAAGCAATGCATACTATAAATAATAAAGGAATACTACTTTCTATATTTCTAATCATAGCTCTATTTTGCCATGCTTCTGTACCCTCGGAAGCAAATTTTATTAGATTGGAAAAAACTTTTAAATTGAATTCTGATGGAAGTCAGGAATTCAGATGCAATAAAATACTGAAGATTCATAGTCATCCTGCTATGAACAGCACTTACGGTGAAACATTTATTGTTTACAACCCTGCATATCAAAAGCTCATCATCCATTCATCATTTACAAAAATGGTAGATGGAACAATTGTAAAGACTCCGGATAATGCGTTTAATGAAGTCTTACCTCGTTATGCATCGGGTGCAACCGCTTATAATAATTTAAAAGAAATGGTGGTTACTCATACCGGTCTTGAGTTAGGTGCGATCATCTATCTGGACTATTCCATAATTACAAATTCGGATAGAAATCAGCAATTGGATATAAAAGAAATTCTGCAAGAAAGTTCTCCTGTCGATGAGTGTAAGATAACCATTATAGCTCCGAAAGATAAACATCTATCATATCAACTAACAGGTTTATCATCCCTAAAGACAATACAAAAAAACCATATTGAAGGGGATCAAAAGATATTTTCCTGTCAATTATCGAACATCCCTGCGGCATCACAAGAGTTATACCAGCCAGAAAACAATCCGATGACACCTACGCTCTGGTTGTCAGGTTATCCTTCTTTCAAAGATGCTTTATCAAATATAAAAAAAGAACTTAGTAAGGTTAGAGCATTGGAATCTGAAACTTTTGCACAGTTTATTACAGAAAATCTAACGGATGAGAAATCAAAGGCAATTGCAATTATTGATCATGTAATAAATGGAATCAGTTTAACCCCTGTTCCATTAGATAATATTGGAAACAATGTAAGAGAAGCTGATGAAGTTTTGAGGAGTACCTATGGAACTGAAGTTGAAAAAGCGAATCTTTTAGCTATAATGTTGAAGGCTGTTGACCTTCCAGCTGAAATTATTGCTGTTACTCCAAAATATGTTAATGTGGATAATTGTGGTCTGAAAGCAGTAAAGGAGTGGCTTGTCAAAACATCATTGAATGGAAATGAAAGGTATATATCAGTAAAAACTATTTCAGCATCGCTTATACCCTTCCAGGGATCAATGTATCGAGCTTCTACACTTGATGGTAATATTTTGGATATCCCAGATCGTAAAGCAGTTCTAAATTGCACGTATGATATTAAAATTTCTACTTCCCAGGCAGATGTAAAAACAAAAATTGAAGCCGATTCTGAATTATTTCCAATTGATTTCCAAGCTTACGTTAAACAGTGGACCGGATCGAATAATGCTCAGGTTACTAATTATAATAATGGAATATTTACAATTGAATTTACTACCACAAATAGAATAAGCAATAAAGATGAATATTTCACTTATAAACTACCAGAGATTCCTTTCTCTTCGAGAGTATTGAACAGTAAACGAAATCAGCCATTAGAGATTCCTTATCTATCCGATGTGTTATATGACTATCGTATTTCATTATCAGATAGTATTGAATTACAATCTATACCAAGAATTAAGACAATAAATAATTCTGTTGGTACTTTTGATATAGAAACTAAAACACAGAATTCGTCTATAAGCATAAAGAAAAAATATGAAATCAAAAAACAATTGATTTACCCAAATGAATATCAGCTATTTAGAACACTGAATAATGAAAACGAGGTAAATCAAGGAAAAGAATTAATTTTTGAAATTAAATAATAAACGCAATTACTAAATTTAAACAAACACAAGAAACAGATGAAGAAATTTGAATTTTTTCTACTGTTGGGATTGTTGTGCCTATGCCCTAAACTTAGTGCACAACATATGCCAACGCGGGTATTTCCTACTCCTCAGGAAATTGAAGTCACAAATCAGCCATTTATTTCAGCAGATTTTAGGATAACTGGTCTTAAATCCGTAGATTCTGTTGCAATATCTTTTTTAAAAGAGATATTGCCATTTGGCTCCACTAAAAAAGCAATTCCTATAAAGATTAGCTTATTAAAGGATAAACAAGCCGTATTACAACGTTCGGGGGCATATCGATTGAAGATTACTGATAAAAGTATCTCCATAGAGATTAAAGATGACCGTTCTCTATTTTATGCAGTGCAAACCATCAAGCAGCTTGTTTCGAAGACAAATGATGGAAAGATAAAACTTTATCCCTGTATGATTACGGATTATCCAGATGTTGCATACCGGGGAACTGTTGAAGGTTTTTACGGAACCCCATGGTCTTTTGATGATCGGATTGAGCAATTACGATTTTATGGAAAAATAAAGATGAACACCTATATCTACGGGCCAAAAGATGATCCATATCACAGCTCGCCTTCATGGCGTGAACCCTATCCAGCAGCCGAAGCGAAACAAATAGAGGCTTTAGTTGCCGAAGCAAATCGTAATAAAGTAGATTTTGTATGGGCTATTCATCCAGGAAAAGATATTCAATGGAATAAAAATGATAGTATAGCTGTTTTGAATAAATTTGAAATGATGTATGGTTTGGGTATTCGCTCTTTTGCCGTGTTTTTCGATGACATTTCAGGAGAAGGTACACAACCTGAAAAACAGGCCGGATTACTTAACTATATCCATAATGAATTTATAAAAATAAAGAAAGATGTCAACCCGCTGATTATGTGTCCGACTGAGTACAATAAATCATGGTCTAACCCTAAGCCCAATACCTATCTTGATATTCTGGGAGAAAAGCTTGATCCTTCAATTCTAGTAATGTGGACGGGCGACAGGGTTGTGGGAGATATTACATTGGAAGGCTTAAACTGGGTTAATACACGAATTAAGCGAAATGCATTTGTTTGGTGGAACTTCCCTGTCAGTGATTATGTTAGAGACCATTTACTTATGGGCCCCTCCTATGGCCTTGATATCCATGCAAAAGATGCTATGAGTGGTTTTGTTAGTAATCCGATGGACAAACCTGAAGCTTCCAAAGTCGGTATTTTTGGTGCAGCAATGTATGCATGGAATTTAAGTGATTATGATTCAAATAAAGAGTGGATTGCTGCATGTAACTTAATAATGCCTGAAGCTCCAGAAGCTTTCAAAGTATTTTGTGATCACAACAGTGATCCGGGAATTAATGGACACAGATACCGTCGAGATGAATCAGTCGAAAGCAAACCTGTAGTGGAAAAATATTTAAAAGAACTATCGGAAGATAACTTTCCTCAAAAAGAATCTGAGGTACTGGCCTGTTTGTTTAAACAAATAGCAGAAACTCCGGCTACGATAAGGGCAAAATCAACGAACGAAAGTCTCATAAAAGAAATAGACCCTTGGTTAATACAATTTGAACACTTAGGTCTTGCGGGTTCCGTTTCTCTAAAGATGGCAAGTGCCTGGAAATCAAAAAACACAAATGATGCTGAAAAGTACTATTCCGAACTAACATCATTGCTTGAGAAAATGCAGATCATAGATAAACAATACAATCAGAATGAATGGCAACCTGGAGTCAAGACTGGCTCTTTAGTTTTAAAACCGTTCATTATAGAGTTATATCGGTTAGTTGGAGAAGATTTAAAGCTAAGTAAAAATAATAATTTGGCTACATCTATTATCTTCACAAATATAGACCAGCTGTCACTGGTACCGATAAAAACGATTGATAATGATGTTAATATAGTTCCATTACTCGAACCTATTAAAATCAAACCGGGAGAGTATATAGGAATTCTTATTGCCGCTGATAAGAAAATAGCAAAAGCTCAACTTAATTTACCCTCTCCAACGCTGGATTGGCAATGTTTGGAGTGGTCGGAAAACGGTCAAACCTGGGAACAGATAAATGGAAAAACGGAATTAATGCTCGGTAATGAAGCCTTTTCTGTTAGTCCAAAAGCAAAGTATCTTCGTTTAAGAAACGATTCATCATCAGAACAGATATTTAACCTAAAAAACTTTAGGATTACAACCAAGTAACGTATTCCTAAAGTATTAATCTATAGAGGTCGGAATTATTAATAATGATTCTGACCTCTATGCTTAAATATACATTAAACACATCGCAAACATTATTAACGACCGCTTATTTAGAACATAAATAATTTCTCAACATTTAATTATATAATTATATTTGATATGAATATAAATCCAGAATTTGCTTATTAAAAAAAACTGTTTTTTTATTTAAAATAATACAAAACTTTCAACTACACTACAACTGTTATATTATCAAACGCAAAGGTTGATGACGTGACTTCTTTAATGATATAGGTGAGCGTTTTTCTTGTCATAACGCATGTCTAGATACTTGCTTGAGAAGCAAATGATTTTTTTCGCCATATAGTTCGTTAACTAATTTACAGCAGGTCATGAAAAAGCTTATTCTATTTATCTTCTTACCTTTGTTGTTTTTAACATCGAAAGGTCATGCTCAGTATTCGCCTGTGCAGATTTTCCCAACTCCACAAGAAATCCTTATATCGACACAAACATTTATTCCTTCAGGTTACTTCTTAACAGGGATTAAATCGGTTGATGCTGATGCAATTGCTTTGCTTAAGGAATTCCTTCCAATCTCAACCCAAAAGAAAGGTACTCCGTTAAAAATTGTCATGCTTAATGATAAAAAAGAGGAACTAAAGCGTTCCGGAGCTTATCGGCTAACAATCCAACCCAAAAGTATACTAATTGAAATTGTAGATGGAAGGTCCTTATTTTATGCTGCCCAAACAATCAAACAACTTGTTAAGCGTAATGATGGCGGACAAATATTGTTAAACCCATGTACAATAACAGACTATCCGGATATAAATTTCCGAGGTATTGTAGAAGGATTCTATGGGCAGCCATGGTCTTTTGATGACCGGATTGAGTTATTGCGATATTTTGGTAAATTAAAACTCAACACTTACATTTATGGACCCAAAGATGATCCTTATCATAGATATCCGTCTTGGAGAGAACCCTATCCTGCTGATGAAGCAAAGCAAATTGTTGCACTATTAACAGAAGCATCTAAGAACAAAGTTGATTTTGTTTGGGCTATGAATCCAGGAAGAGATATTAAGTGGAATGCAGCCGACAGTAATGCGGTTTTATCCAAATTTGAAAGCATGTATACTTTAGGTGTTCGTTGCTTTGCCTTATTTTTTGATGATATTGCCGGGGAAGGAACAAATTCCGAAAAACAAGCCGGATTATTAAACTACATTAATGCTCAGTTTGTACAGAAGAAAGGTGATGTAAAACCTCTTCTTTTATGTCCGACCGAATTTAATCAAACGGCATCTTCAACTGGTGTAAATGCTTACCTAGATGTATTAGGTAATTTATTAGATCCTTCTGTAATGGTAATGTGGACAGGAGATAAAGTTGTAGGAGATATAACAAAAGAAAATCTTCAATGGGTGAAAAGCCATATTAAACGGAATCCATTTATATGGTGGAATTTCCCGGTAAATGATTACGTAAGAGATCATCTGCTAATGGGGCCGGCCTACGGTCTGGATAAGGATGTTGATAATGCAATGACCGGCTTTGTCTCAAATCCTATGGATAAATCGGAGGCTTCCAAGATTGGCATCTTTGGAGTTGCTATGTATTCGTGGAATATTAAAAAATACGATCCGGAAAAGTCGTGGGAAGAAGCTTGCAGGCAATGTATGCCAGAAGCTCCGATCGCATTTCTCACGTTCTGTGCGCATAATAGCGATCCCGGTCCAAATGGGCATAACTTCAGAAGAGACGAATCTGTTCAAATTAAGCCGGTTATTGATGTATTTTCCCAATCATTTAAACTTGACAAATATTTGGAATTTGAGGCGAGCCAGTTAAATGCATTGTTTTCTCAAATGGCTGTTGCTCCCACAATGATTTATAGTCAGTCTCCAAATAAAAGGCTGATAAGACAGATTAATCCATGGCTTCGACAGTTTGAATTAGTTGGAAATGCAGGAAAAGAAACAATGGAGATGGCGAACGCATGGATAAATAAAGATGAAATGTCAACCTGGCAGAACTATTCGGCGGTTACAGCTTTATTCGACAGTATTCAGGAGGTTGATCGTAATTTTAATAAGAATGACTTTCAACCAGGAGTAAAAACCGCATCAAAGGTAATAATGCCATTTATACAACAAGTATATAAACAAGTAGGAAATGAACTTCTGGCACGACATGAAGACGAAATGCAATCTTCTTCCTCTCAAATATATTCAAATGTAGAGCAACTTAAAACCCAACCTGTTTCAGAGAGAGAAGATGAGATAGTTATCGTTCCTGTATTCCAACCTATCAAAATAAAACCAGGAGAGTATGTAGGTATTCAAACAATATCAAATAAAAAAATGAATTCGATATCGCTTAACCTTCCACTGTCATCCGATAATTGGAGATTATTTGAAAGTTCTGTAGATGGAAAAACATGGAATCAATTAAAAGTTACTAAAGATGAAGATGATATGGAGTCGGCCATTGTAAGTCCTGATATTCGATATGTAAGAATGATAAATAATTCACCCAAAGAACAGACATTCTTTTTGATGGATTTTACATTGCAGACAAATAAAGTTGAAAAGCTGAAGCCAGAGTTATTACCTTATGATAAGGACTTAAAAACGTTTCAATTGTTAAGTAGTCCGAATTTATTGGAAATAGATTGTAAAGGAGCAAATGAAGTACTTTTGTTTTTGTCGGGTGTGATCGGATATGTCAGAGTTGAAGCTATGTTATTAAATGGAGATAAATACATAATATACCAAGGAGGTGCCGATTTTATAAAGCTTCCCCGTATTTTATATCCGGATGCTACCAGGCTCTATGTTTCAGGGTTAAGTTCTCAACCTATTCGTATACATGAAATTGTAAAAAAATAGCGACATTAATTATCTTCCTATAAAGCTGTTTATCAAGAATAAACAGCTTTTTGCTTTTTTGTATGGACTTATTAATCGATGTTTACTGCTAATATTACAAATAGTCTATATCTTTGCCATATAAAATTGTAGACATGGCAAAAACTGATGAACTTATATTGCTTACTATTAACGGTACGGATCGTCCAGGAGTAACTGCAGGCCTTACTGAGATATTGGCAAGACACAATGCTCTGATTTTGGATATCGGTCAGGCTGATATACACAACAACTTATCATTAGGTATCTTATTTCAAACTAACGAAGGAAATTCGGGAGATATTTTAAAAGAACTACTTTTTAAAAGTTATGAATTAGATGTAAATATACGATTTACTCCCATTACCGAAGAACAATATGAAAAATGGGTAAGGTTACAAGGTAAAAACCGTTACATTATTACAATTGTTGCACGGAAGCTTTCGGCCCGTCAAATTGCTGCAGTAACAAGGATTGTTGCTGATCAGGGAATGAATATTGACGATATAAAGAGACTTACCGGACGAATTCCTTTAGATGAGAATGCTCGTACACCTAAAGCAAGTGTTGAATTTTCAGTTAGAGGAAATCCAAAAGATCGTGAACAGATGCAACGCTATTTTATGCAACTATCTTCTGATTTGGAGGTTGATATCTCTTTTCAGGAAGAAAGTATGTTTCGCAGGATGCGTCGTTTAATTTGCTTCGATATGGATTCAACATTGATTGAGACCGAAGTAATAGATGAATTGGCAGAAAGAGCAGGTGTTGGCGAGCAGGTTAGAGCTATTACTGAAGCTGCGATGAGAGGAGAAATAGACTTCTCAGAAAGTTTTCGTCAGCGTTGTTCCCTTCTTAAAGGTCTGGATGTTTCTGTGATGCAGGAAATTGCAGAGAATCTACCAATCACTGAAGGAGTTGACAGATTGATGCGAATCTTGAAAAAAGTAGGATTTAAGATTGCAATTCTTTCCGGAGGATTCTCTTATTTTGGTAATTATTTAAAACAAAAATATAATATTGACTATGTTTATGCGAATGATCTGGAAGTCATAGATGGAAAACTTACAGGTCGCCATGTTGGAGATATAGTTGATGGTAAGAGAAAAGCCGAATTACTCAGGCTGATTGCTCAGGTAGAAAATGTAGATCTACGTCAGACTGTAGCTGTAGGTGATGGAGCAAATGACCTGCCTATGATAAGTATTGCAGGACTAGGTATTGCTTTTCATGCTAAACCTAAAGTAAAAGCCAATGCAAAGCAATCGATTTCCACAATCGGACTTGACGGGATTCTCTATTTCCTGGGATATAAAGATTCTTATTTAGATGAACAAATGTAATTTAATTATATAACCATGGTAAGACATATTGTGATGTTCAAATTAAAGGAGTTCACCTCTCCTG
>NZ_JBFWMI010000084.1:0-13745 GCF_050251695.1 Macellibacteroides sp. | reverse complement strand
GGAGCAGCTAAAAAAACTATTCCTGTCTATCCGCTTTTCCGAAAGCTATTATACAGAGCCGGTGGGCAGCTCTTACAGCATTGGCAATTACCTGAATCAGGTTGCCATCGCTTATACCGACTGCAGCTCGGATGAACTCAAACCTTTGCTTAAAGAGATAGAAAAAGCCGCCGGAAGAAGCACCCAATTAAAAGCCGAAGGCAAAATACCCCTCGATGTAGATCTTGTTAAATGGAATGATTGGGTACTTAAACCGGCAGACCTGGAGCAGGATTATGTACTGAAGGGATTGTCCGACTTGCAGGAGGAGCCCTGAGGCAGGCAAGAGATAATAATGAAAGGGGCTGCCAAAAGACCCATTTTGCCGGTTAGGCCTATCAAACTATTCAGACACTTGCATACAGCCCACTTGATCAGACTATCTCTTTGTTCGTTATAGAAGCCCTTGCTTACACTTACATCGTAGGCGTAGGGTTTGAGGTAATCCCTGTATTTTTGTATGGGGAGTATCCTTTCGGTCCAATTACCGTTTTCCGGATCACAGGTGTTCCACGGGTCGCTTGGTACAGGTTTCAAATCGGACTGTATCACGTTGGATATATCCCCGAAGGTTAGTCCCCGGGTGCAATGTGCCCATTCATTCAAATCGCCTTCATTCAATGATGGAAACTGCGTACGTATGTACTCGTAACGCTTGGTAAAGTAGTTGGGCGACAATGCATCGCCGGTTTCGAAGGAGTTCATTATTTTCCTTAACTTTCCTCTTTACGTACGGATTGTACGGGGTAGAGGCAGTGGTGAAATACATCGTTAGCGCAGGATTGATAGACACTAACCCGGCAAAAAAACGTTTCAGATCGTACACATGCTCAATCAGATCTGTCGCAATCAGCAGGTCGGGTTTCGATTGGGTATCCCTGCACCAATCAGCAAGCTGTTCGGTACTGCCTTCCAGAAACAGATCGGCTCCGGTTCCGGTATATTCCTTCAACCGGAATGCAGCCTGAACAGACAACGGGTTAAGGTCTACATAGATTACATGTCCGATACCGATCGATTTGGCCAACATACTCAGGAATCCGCTTCCCCCTCCAAAATCAATCATGGTAAGTTCGCGGGGAGATTTACCTGATCCGGCAATTCCTTGCTGCAGACAGGTTGCATAGATTTTAAGGAAATAACCTATTGCCGGCATCATTCCTTTGATATAAGACTTGTTATAGCTGCTTATCGAAAGCGTTTCGTAAGGAACAGCCTGCAGCTTTTCCGTCAATTCCTGAATAGCTGTGTGGTAGATTGTGTTTTTCATACAAGTAAATTAGATGATCGTCATCCCATCATTTCGGCCAATCGCCTGGCCTGTTCCAGATTGGAGAACTGTGGTATAAGCATTTTTCTTCGCTCCTCGATGGATGCAACGTGAAATGGCATCTCCATATACTGGTTGCAAGCCAGCACAAGGTCGTCTGCTGTATTGGCAATACAGCACAAATTGTCGAGTCCGCTTCCGGCCAGCATTTTCTTATTGGCAATAACATGCCTTCCCGCAAACAACGTATTTAATAACTTTAGTTTTAATCCCGTTTCCTGAAACGTAACCAGCACATGAACCTGGGCATTTTTTACCAACTCTTCCATACGGTCTTCCGCCGGATTTATCTCCAGACAGACGTTGATGTATTTAGCAGCCGCCTGCTTCAGTCTGTTTGTGGGATTAAGTCCCGCCACCACACATCTGAATGGGAGTCTACAGAAAACATTTTCAATCAGATACAGTGCGGCACGTTCATTTTCGGGGACAGATAAATTACCGTGATATAATATATAATCCGATTGTCCGGGAAGGATATCAATCTGTTCGTTCTTATGAAAACAGGGAATAAACTCGACCCGGTTTCCCGGGAAGCGTTTACGAAGGTAGGCTGTGTCGGTTCCCGAAACAGCAATCATCAGATCTGCATGTTTCAGAACCGGCTCATACATCCGGAACTTGAGAGCCTCCAGGTAAAAGAATGCTTTTGTTACAGGATTGCTTTCTGCTTTACCGAGGTGCAGGTAATAGGCATGTTCAATATTGCATTCCCTGAATATCTTCATTCGGTCCTTCAGATCCGGATGGCTGATCAGGTAACAACTATGAAGTCCCTCGAAAAGGATGGGATAGGAGTTGGTGCATAGATTCCGGAGCAGCTGCTTGTCTCTGCGGCTGTATACATTGTAGGGAAGCAACGAAAAGTGGGAGCTGAGTCCCTTTTCCCTTCTGTAATAAATCAACTCTTCGCACAAATTATTCAATTCTACGGCATGCTGACGGCCATACTCAAAGCAATGCAGATGGATTTTAAACCCGCAACGGCTCAATGCATACAGTTTGTAGTAGATGTCGATCACCCCGCCGTAATTGGCCGGAAATGGAATGTTCAGGGCAATGATGTTAATATGCTTTTCCATGTTCGTCTCCTTTCTTTTGCAACTCCATAAATAGATCCATAAATTGGCCAGCCTGTTCTTTGCGGGAATACCTCTTTACAACCTCTTTATTTACGCTGACCGACGTATATCCGTCGGTTTTCCATCTTTCAAAGTAATATTTTATAAAATCGTAGGCTTCCTGGGCAGTACGTGCGCTTGCTCCGGCATTGGCTTCCCGAATGGCAGCCTCCAGACAAGCTTCGTCGCTTCGTACGCACAGCATGGGCTTTTCTACTGCCATAGCCTCGAAAAGCTTGGTCGTCATAATCCCCTTCGGTCCGGATTGACTGGCGGTGTTGGCCAACTGAAGCAATATCGAGCTGTTATTGAGTATGGAAGGGACTTGCGAAGCTTCCACATACGGATAAAAATCCATGTAACCGAGCAAGCCAAATCTTTCTGCCTCGCCGGAAACCAGCTGCTGAGAATAGGAATCCATGTACCATTTTACCCTGAAATCCGCCGGAGTGATGACACCTTCGGTATGCAGACGCCCGATTGCCTCAAACAGAGGACGCGGGTCGCGAATGGCAAAACTAAGCAGTCGGCCGGTGTAGGAAAGTACAAACTCGCTGGTCTTGATCTGTTCCGGATAAAACAGCTCCGGATCGTAGCCGTTAAATATAAGCCGTACATTGCCGTTGTACCTCTTCAGGGTATCCACATGCCAGGTGGATACCGTGGTGATACAATCTGCTTTGGGAAGAATCTTGTTCCTCTCGTTTAACAAACGACTGGTAAATAGATTGGTTATCAGCCTGTTCAGCCATGGAAAGCGGCCCATCTTGCTGGCGATATATTCGGTTCCGGCATATTGTTCAATGATATCTCTGTGGTCAGCCACCAGCGGAATCCGAAACTCTTTGGCTACTTTGTAAGCTGCCGGAAGGGGGAAGGTACGATAGGTACTGCATAAAACACAGCCAAAGCCTCCCTGACTAAGCTTCCGGGCAGCTGCTTTGGCCATCCTGCGCTCCTTGTATCCGAA
The DNA here is from genome assembly GCF_050251695.1 of Macellibacteroides sp. Lineage (NCBI taxonomy): Bacteria > Pseudomonadati > Bacteroidota > Bacteroidia > Bacteroidales > Porphyromonadaceae > Macellibacteroides > Macellibacteroides sp. The sequence continues at coordinate 10,285 of NZ_JBFWMI010000084.1, read as the reverse complement.
AAGGCAGTCGGCCGTCAGCGTTGCCACCCAAGCCAGTTTTTTAATCCATCTGTTTTTATATGGATAGAAATCCACGTAGGTAACATCGCAGACCTCCTTTAAGAATGCAAAGGTGTTTTCGTTGATGTACTCTGTAACGACCACCGGTTCCCAACCCGCCTTCTTCATATATTTGCACAGGTAACCCATCCTTGGGGCAAATGCCGGAGGAAACATATCGCAAAGGATAAGTATCTTTTTGGATAATATGTTCTCTTTATCAGGCATTGATCATCAGATGTTCTATTAATTTACCGTAAAGAGAACGTAACCAGGGTACGGTGCGGGTTAGCTGCGGATTGTCCGTCACCAGATTGTTGTGCCAGAGTAAAACCAGTTCACCGTTCATCTCCTTAACCTTGTCGATCAGGTCGAGGCAATAAATTTCGGCCTCCTGACTGGTCATATTCATGTATTTTTGTTCGTTCAGCGTACAATCCATTACTGTGATTGAATGAAGCTTCAGCGAATTGACAATCCCAGTATAAGGATCAATCCGACGAACAGGTCGGGTGGTGCCCAGTCTAAATCCAGCCACATCTGCATATCCCATGGTGAAATCGTCTGTTATACCTGCCTTTTCAAGCTCTTCCATGTCTCTGGGGTCTCGTGAAGAGAGGTAATGATGCCTGTTGTATTTTACGGGTTGGATGATGGCGTTTTCGAGGTTGTTATGCTCTTGTGCAATCAAACCGGGGTTAATTCCGGCTTCGTAACTGCTGTGCAACCCGATTGATATGTTATTGTTTATGCTGGCTGTAAGCAGTTTACGGATGGGGTGCGATTTCAATTTATAATGAGGCTTGTCTTGCGGTGTGCTTCCACCGGCTCTTACAAATAGAATACTTTTACAGCGCTTGTTGCCAACTGTAAGCTGAAGTTTCCGGGCTTGTATATTAAACCAGGGAAAGGTATAGAAGGGATCAGCTTCCGGTTGTCCGGTACGAATGCGTAGAAGGCTGAGTGCGTTGGTGCCACGCATCAGCTCACGTATCACACTTTTCCACGATCTGCAAAAGAATGGCATATCCAAGTCGTGGGTGAGGTAGATCTTTTTTATAGACTTACCGGGCTCGGGAATTTCGAATCCCGTACTTCGTAACCACCTGCGAAGTATCTTTCCATATTCGTCCACGATGGGCCTGTTAATGAACCCCATTCGGCCGGCAATCGATTCTTTCCCGGGAAATCTGCCGTGCTCGTCCCTTACAGCAGGACGCACCATCTCTTCGTATCGGCTCAGCATAAAAAAAGCACTGGCAATAATATCGGCGTATACAATCAGAGTTTCGCCAGCCCAGAAGGTTTGAGGTTTGCCATAAAGTAATGGTACACCTTCAATCTGTTTTAAAGGCAATATAGGAAGGTTGGAATGTGTGCCGTAAATTTTTTCGTGAAAGAACAGAGATGGATTAATAATGATGCTGTAGTTCTTATACTGATCTTTGTCCGCCGTATAACCAACCGCATTATATACCTCATCGGGAACTTTTACTGCAATTAAAAAGTGAATAATGTAACGAATCGTCTCTTCATTCAGCTTAAATCTTTCGGTTATCATCTCGCTCATCGTGTTGTTTGGTTACAAATTTCCCCAGTTTTAACCAGGCTCTGTATAGTAAACACATTTTTCCTCTTGTTATTGTGAAATAGGGGGTCTGAATTGTACCAAATTTCCGGAAATAATGCTCAACACCCTCTAACATTGATCCTTCAAAGTCGAATCGATCCGTAAACCGGGATACAGAACATATGGCTTCCCACATCAGCAGACTTCCTGCTCCCGATGATCGTAGTGCCGGATCTTCGCCTCCGGCAAGATAGTAGGCCGAGCTTTTCTGCCATACCACAAAGATAGCGGCGTGAAGTTGTCCGGCAGGATCGTATGCACCCCACAACTCTCCCTGATTACGGAGGCGGCAACATTCAATAAGCCGTTTTAGCAACTGCTCGTCGCCTTTAACAGCTAATCCCTGTCTGCCGAAGCTCTGGGCATTCACCTTCAGGAAATCATCCACCGGAATGCCCTTCTTACAGAAAATCCCCTTTTTATCGCGTGCAGAGCGGATGTTACGTTGTATATTCTGACTCAGATTATCCCACAATATCTCCTGATTATTAATACCTTCCAATACGTACGAATAGCGGGTGGTCTGGGTGTATCCACCCCAGTAAAAAGGAAGCCAGTCGGTAATGCCGGAATGGAAGTTTTGTAAAAAAGAGCTGTATCCCTCCAATCGGGAAACAAACTTCTTTAAACATTCCTGCCTGTGGGTGATTTGTTTACCGTAAGCCTGCGGCTCGAAACGAGGATTTATCCAGGGTCCCATGGTCTGGGTATAGCAGGGCATGGAAATCACGTTGGAAAGCGGTTTGTAAAGGGGCATGGCGGCTAAGATATTGTTTCCATCTTCAACCAATAATACATCCCACTTTGAAGCTCCGCACACCACATCCAGCCACCAGGGTCTGCCGAACAGGGGAATGGATTCTTCCGTATTACACAGTGCGATGTATCTGTCTTTTTCACTCATGCCGTCTTACTAGTATTGGAGTTAAAAAAATAACCTTGTTATCCCGAATAACGGTAATAACAAGGTTTTATTTTACTTTCATAAAAGAAAGCTATCTCTTATCCCTTCAGAGCATTCAAAATTAATCCGGCAAGCTCTTCGGCCAATTCTGGATTATCGGCAACACACTGCTTGGCAGCATCGCGGCCTTGTCCCAGTTTAGTCTCATTGTAGCTATACCATGAACCGCTTTTCTTCACGATATTCAATTCGGAACCCAAATCGATAATCTCGCCGGTGCGGGATATACCTCCACCAAACATGATGTCGAATTCGGCTTTACGGAAAGGAGGAGCAACCTTGTTTTTCACCACCTTTACGCGAACCTGGTTACCTTTTACCTCGTCGCCGTCCTTAAGCTGACCGATACGACGGATATCCAGACGCACCGAAGCATAAAACTTAAGAGCATTACCACCGGTAGTAGTTTCCGGATTACCAAACATAACACCGATCTTGTCGCGGAGCTGGTTGATAAAGATACAGGTAGTATTTGTCTTGTTGATAGCGGCAGTAAGCTTACGCAATGCCTGAGACATCAAACGGGCTTGCAGACCCATCTTGCTGTCGCCCATCTCGCCTTCAAGTTCGGCTTTGGGAGTAAGTGCCGCCACAGAGTCGATAACGATGATATCGATAGCCGACGAGCGGATAAGCTGTTCTGCAATCTCCAGTGCCTGTTCGCCACTATCCGGTTGCGAAATATATAAGTTCTCTACATCCACACCCAGCTTTTCGGCATAGAAACGGTCGAATGCATGCTCTGCATCAATAAATGCGGCAATACCACCTGTTTTTTGTGCTTCGGCAATGGCATGAATGGCCAGGGTAGTCTTACCAGACGATTCCGGTCCGTAAATCTCGATCACCCTTCCGCGGGGATATCCGCCTACGCCCAAGGCAGCATCCAGCCCGATCGAACCCGAAGGAATGACACTTACCTCTTCCACATGATCATCACCCATTTTCATGATTGAGCCTTTGCCGTAGCTTTTCTCAATCTTATCCATTGTGGCACGCAACGCCTTCAGTTTCTCCAGGTTGGGTGCCGGTTTCTCAAAATTAATCTCTGAACCTTTTTCTTTTTCAGCCATCGTATTATTTATTAAGGATTTGATTTGCATGGTCTTTTGTATTCACCTCTTTCGAGTCGATCACCCGTTCGATGATGCCCTCCTCGTTTATAATAAAGGTTGTACGGGCAGTCCCCATGTATTTACGTCCGTACATCGATTTTTCCTGCCATACGCCAAAAGCCTGGTTCAGGGTTGTTTCTGTATCAGCAATCAAGCTGAAGGGCAACGACTGTTTGGAGATAAAGCCCTGGTGCGACTTGGCACTGTCTTTGCTTACCCCAATAACCTCGTATCCTGCAGCACGTAGCTGTTCGTATCCATCACGCAAACTGCAGGCCTGAGCCGTGCAGCCGGATGTGTTATCTTTGGGATAAAAATACAATGCCAGTTTTTTTCCTGCGAAATCGCTCAGCTTGATATTGTTCCCATTCTGATCGGTCCCCAGTATTTCGGGGGCTTTATCTCCAACAGTAAGTGCCATATGCCTATAGTTCTAAGTCTACGTTAAACAATTCGTGCCAAGGTAAACCCTGTTCGTTCAGTTCTTTCATGAACGGATCCGGATTAAACTCCTCTACGTTAAATACACCTGGTTTACGCCAGATACCCTGCATGAACAGCTTTGCGCCGATCATAGCCGGAACACCAGTAGTGTAGCTAACACCCTGCGCACCTGTTTCTTCGTAAGCTGCCTGGTGGCTACAGTTGTTGTAAACGTAGTAAGTAAGTTCTTTACCATCTTTTAGTCCGCGGATACGGCAACCGATGGATGTTTCGCCTGTGTAGTTTTCGCCCAGATCGCCGGGGTTAGGCAACACAGCCTTCAGGAACTGGATTGGAACAATTTCCATTCCGTTGTACATGATAGGATCGATACGAGACATACCGATGTTCTGTATCACACGCAGGTGAGTAAGATACTCCTGACCGAATGTCATCCAGAAACGGGCACGTTTGATAGTCGGGAAGTTCTTGGTAAGCGACTCCAACTCCTCGTGATGTAACAGATACGATTCACGCGGACCGATGTTGGGGTAGTTAAGCGGCTTATGTATCTCCTGTGGTTCTGTTTCCACCCACTGGCCGTTTTCCCAGTATTTACCCTTCTGAGTAATCTCGCGAATATTGATTTCCGGATTGAAGTTGGTTGCAAAAGCCTTGTGATGATCACCGGCATTACAATCCACGATATCCAGGTATTGAATTTCATCAAAATGATGTTTTGCTGCGTAAGCAGTGAAAACTCCGGTTACCCCCGGGTCGAATCCGCAACCCAGGATAGCTGTCAGACCAGCTTCCTTAAATCTATCCTGATAAGCCCATTGCCAGCTATACTCGTATTTAGCTTCGTCGATAGGTTCGTAATTGGCTGTGTCAAGATAGTTCACACCACAGGCAAGACATGCATCCATGATGGTAAGGTCTTGATAGGGGAGTGCCAGGTTAACCACCAACTCCGGTTTGAAGGAATTGAACAGTTTGATGAGTTCGTCCACATTGTCTGCGTCCACCTGAGCTGTCTGAATCTTTACGTTTTTGATTGCAGCAGCAATCGCGTCACATTTAGACTTTGTACGGCTTGCCAGCATGATATCTGTAAAAACATCCGCATTCATAGCGATCTTCTTAACTGCTACCGTACTAACACCACCTGCACCAATAATTAATACTCTTCCCATTAATCAAATAGAATTTTCTTGTTAATATAGTTACTAAAGATTTAAACCAACTACAAAAATACGATTATTATTGAGATTAATCTGCATCCGTAAGAATAAAAAATATCTATAATGAGATCGATCCTTGTATATGCAGGGCCAGATTGAAATATTTGCCTTATTTTTGTATCGGATTCAAGCTGTGATATCCCATCGATACATTCTCTTTTGCGGGGGTATAGATTAAAAACATTCAAGAAGCAGTACAATCATGCAGGTTACAGAACAATTCCGCGATTTTATACGTAAACATCAAAAAGACGATCTCAACAAGCTGTTGCTTTCGGCTAACCGCTATCCGGATATCGATATCCCTTTTGCGGTGGAACAGCTTGCATCCCGCCGTCAGATCAAGGATAAGTTACCTTCGTGGTACGACAACGAAGCATTGCTCTTTCCCGCCAAAATAGCTGCCGAACAGTGTTCGTCCGAATTAACCGGACTGTATAAACAGCAGTTGGTTGGCGAAAACGAGCGTGTGTGCGACCTTACAGGCGGACTTGGGGTGGATAGCTACTTTATTTCACGCAGGGCCCGTGAGGTGCTTTACCTCGAGCGCTTTGAACGTTATTGCGAAACTGCCCGTCATAATTTCGGAGTGCTGCAGGCAGACAATATCCGGGTGTTGAATACAGATGCTGTGGAATACCTGGAGCAAATAGAGCAGGTGGACCTGTTTTATATCGATCCGGCCCGCAGAGGCGAAGGAGACAAGCGGGTGTATGCTCTTGAAGATTGCGAACCCGATTTAATACGACTTGCTCCCGTATTACTGCAGAAGGCGCCCCGTATTATTGCCAAAATATCTCCCATGGCCGATATTCAGCACACGTTGCAGCTGCTGCCCCAGACCACCGGCGTGCATGTGGTGTCGGTAAAGAACGAATGTAAGGAGCTGTTGTTTATTCTGGAGCGTACAACGGCATTGGTTGATCCTCTTATAACCTGCGTAAACCTTACCAGCGAAAGTACGGAGTCCTTTTCATTTACCCTGGCGGACGAGCGGGATACGGCTGCCGGAATGGCTGCAGGTATCGGTCGTTTTTTATACGAGCCCAACGCATCGTTGCTAAAGGCCGGAGCCTTTAAGTGTGTGGCGGACCGGATGGGGGTGGCCAAGCTTCAGGTAAGCAGTCACCTTTACACTTCCGATAACCTGGTTGAACTTTTCCCGGGCAGAAAGTTTGTGGTGCAGGAGGTATATCCTTTTACCGGTAAGCTGGCCAAGGAGTTGCACAAGAGCGTTCCCAAGGCAAACATTACCGTAAGGAACTTTCCATTATCGGTTCAGGAGTTGCGCAAACGAACCAAAATAGCCGAAGGGGGTGATGTTTATATATTTGCTACGACTAACGCCAACGGTGATAAACTACTTGTTCGGTGTTCGAAGCTTGCCTGATACAACATTTCCTTATATCACGAAAAAGAAGGAAAACAAAAACAGCAGGAAAATGCAGGATGAGCAACATCAATACGTTCCACTGGGAAGCGATGAAGTGCTCAAACCTCTGTTATATCATGAAAACAGCAGGATGAGCAGTTGTGCTGAGATAACCCGGATAAACATGGACAAGGGATATACAGTTGCGTAGGCAACCGATGGTTCATCACCTTCAACCGTTGTGTTTGCGTAACTCAGCGCCATGGGATTGGCCATGCTGCCGCAAAGCATACCCATGCTGTTGGCATAATCCATTTTAAGCACACGCATGGCTACAACGCCCACAATCAATACGGGTACAAGCGTGAGTGCGGCACCCAATCCAATCCAGATCAGACCTTCGGTACGGAAGATGGTTTCGAAGAAGTGAGCACCCGAATTGATCCCCAATCCTGCCAGATAGATAACGATACCAAGCTGACGAAGCATCAGGTTTGCGCTTTGCGTTGTGTAAGTAGTAAGATGTAGACGGGCACCAAAAGCCCCCATCAGGATACCCACGATAATGGGGCCCCCGGCAATTCCAAGTTTAACAGGTGTACTCATGCCCGGAATGGTTATGGGTAATGCCCCCAGGATAACACCCAAAGTGATGCCAACAAACACGGCAATCAGGTTGGGATTGTCCAGTCGTTTTACCTCGTCGCCAAGGATCTTCACCACATTGTTTACCGAATTCTTTTCTCCCACGATAGTCAGCTTGTCCCCAATCTGCAGGTGCAGGTTAGGAGAGGCCAGCAAATCGATCCCCGCGCGGTTGATGCGGGTGATATTTATACCGTACAGATTGCGCAGCTTTAACGATCCCAATTTAACCCCGTTTATCTTAGGTTGTGTAACAATCACCCTGCGGGAAATAAGCTGACTATCAATTGCATTCCAGTCTATATCCTCTTTGTTCCAGTCAACTTGCTCTTGTTCGCCAAACAGTACCTTGATGCTTTCTACGTCCGATTTCACCGAGATGATAAGCAGATGGTCGTGTGGGAGCAGCTTCGTCTCCGAAGTAGGAATACTAACCTTGCCGTCTCTCCACACCCTGGAAATTACAAACTGCTTGTGAGTAAGTTTCATGATTTCGCGGATGCTTTTATCGTAAATGGCCGGATTGCTTACCTGAAACTCGCCAACATAGGTGGTAGGATCTTTATGCTCTTTCGAAAAAGAGGTATCATTCTTGTAGATGAAAAACTTGCGTAAAAACACAATGGCCAGAATAACGCCTACAACCCCTAAAGGATAGGTTACCGCACAAGCCAAAGCCATATCGGTAGTTCCTTTGGTGTCTGCCGGATTAAGCTGCAGAAATGCCTGCTGAGCCGCACCAAGTGCCGGAGTATTGGTTACCGCCCCCGAAAACAAGCCTACCATATTGGATAGTGAAACCCCCAATCCCCAGTGAAATCCTAGTGTCATGGAAATACCCAGCACAATTACAGCAATGGATAGCAGGTTTAATTCGATTCCTCCTTTTTTGAATGAAGAGAAAAAGCCGGGGCCCACTTGCAGTCCCAGTGTATACACAAAAAGAATAAGTCCCAGGTTCTGGGCAAAGTTAAGCATGTCCGGATTAACCTCGATGCCGATGTGTCCGGCAAGGATACCTGTAAAAAACACGAACGTGATACCCAACGATATGCCGAAAAACTTTATTCTGCCCAGAGCGAGTCCCAGAGCAGACACCATGCATATTACAATCACAGCCTGTATGATTGTGGGTTTTAAAAACGCATCCGATAACCAATCCATAAGATAACCTAAAATTTGTGGCTGCAAAGATATGACTTTATGTTTGATTAAAGCTCAAATTACGAAACAATGTAATAACTAACACCCCGTAATTGGATGTGGAATCTCTTTAATACGTTCAAAATGAAAGAAGTGATCCTTTTTGGGTTGATGCAATGCCTGGGTGGATTCAATAATTTTGAAGGAAAAGAGGGAAAAAGTTTTGCAGTTAAAAAATAAACCCTACCTTTGCACCGCAATCAGAAAACAAGACGCAAGTCAACTGGTTTTTCGGGGTGTAGCGCAGTCCGGTTAGCGCACCTGCTTTGGGAGCAGGGGGTCGTGGGTTCGAATCCCGCTACCCCGACAACAAAAAGGCAATCATCTAAGATGGTTGCCTTTTTGTTTTTATCAATTTTGCTGATTTCGGTGGTTTGGGAATCAAGGATCAACGTAAAAATCATAACCACAATCTATTCTTTACATAACTGCAAACTATTCTCTTCATAGTTACAAACTATTTGTTTCATCGTTATGCATTATTCGTTTGACATATGGCAAACGCAAAGTCAACATATGGATAACTTGCGTTTAACAGCTGACAAACGCAAAGTGAACAGCTGACAAACGAATAGTTCTTCGTTATGCCGGTATCTATTCGGTGTAGTACGTGTCTTATTATATAGTATAATAGAGTTTCTTTGTCCTCAAAAAGATGTCATATAGTGTATTGTATTTTCCAGACCGTAATGAGAAGTTACTATCATTACTTTCAGAACGTAATTCATTTGATTCAGTATTATTTATTTTTGATGGTTGTCGGCGTTATAAATTTGAGAAAGAAGATTTAGGTATCCGCACACCGGCTGATTTATTAATCCGTAACCGTGGTGTGCTTTCATTACTGAATCCAGAGTGGTCCTATTATCTTTACATGTTGCCCGAACGATCCACCTACAGTATCGACAGTCTATGCGGGAAAGTGAAGCGTTGTTGGGGATTTTATCCAAAAGAGGGAGAATGTCATGTGTTTGTAAGAAAAAATAAACATTCTTTGACCCTGCTCTACAGCCTCTCCGGCGAATATATCAGCATCCACCGTCAGCTTCGGCAGGGAGTACTTCGTCTTAAAAAAGAGGAAATTGCAGGGGGCTATCGGACTAGTGACTGGCAAGAAATCAACCGCTTGTTATCTGAGAAAAGAGAGGTTAAAAGAAGGCGGTTAAAAAGAGTGTAACATGCTTTATACAAGCGATTTAATATATGGTTTACTTGTTAAAACCATTGTTTTTACATATCTTTGTGGCATGAAAAAAGATCAGATACAAACTCTTCCTCCCTTGTCTGTAACACTCTCTTTAGAGGAGTATCAAGGCCTGTTGGACAGGCTTCGTTTGAGTGAACAGAAGGATCTGGAGTATGTGCAAAAGATCTTAGAGAATGAGCAAACTATCCGGGCGAAGGAACAAGAGATTCTTGATAAGAAACAAGAGATTCTTGCGAAAGAACAAGAGATCTATGAGAAGAAGCAAGAGGCCTTTGAAAGTAAGCTTGAACTTATAGAAGCGCAGGAAGAGATTGATCGCCTGCGCTGGAAGCTGCTCTGTTTGAATCGTTTCTGCTGGGGAAGCTCCAGTGAAAAACGACGGCTTCCTCTGGATCCTTCCCAATTAAGCATCTGCTTTGTTCAGTCTCCACAAAATGTGAATA
>NZ_JBFWMI010000083.1:10313-13787 GCF_050251695.1 Macellibacteroides sp. | reverse complement strand
TTGCTGTTTTTTGTTTCAGGTAAGCAAGTCGTTGTTCACTTTTCTGTTTCTCTTTGTTCATCCGGTTGATATCTGAAAGAACAATGGCAAATGCATAGGTTGAAGTTATCGCTTTTTTATCACCATCGGCTAAGTAGATGGTAAATGGCTTTCCTCCGGTATATTCTACCTTAATCCTTTCTTTTTCGTTGGATGCGATAAACTTTACAGCATCTTCACCCTTCTCTGCCTTATAGGTTACGACTTCTGTTGTATTGCCTAAATCCTTGAAACGATAATTTAATCCTCCATCGAATGGAATACTGGCAGTTTCTGCATAGGAACCATCCTTAATGCTTACTTTTATGCTGGTATGATTGATAGGAGTGTTTCCGAAATAAACACTTGCCAGATACATTTCTCCTTTTTCGTTTACCCCGCTACGTATATAACAACGGTTTATATTTTTCTCAATGGTCTGTTGCTTCCATATATAGTTACCCACTTCTTCGTATAAGCTGTCCTTTTCAAATACAAAGTCTTTATTAATCGCAATTAATTCTGCTGTTTTTATGGGGAGCAGGCTGTCGCAGTAGGCGATTGTGCGTTCGTTTTCCTTGATCTCCACCAAACGCATCAGCGACAGTGTTTGTTTCAATACATCAAACTCTTTTGGATACAGGGTACGGATACTGTCAATTTCGTTCTTTGCGGCAAATAATTCATTGTTTTCGTACATGGACTGCGCTTTTGCCAGACGTGCTTTTGCCTCTTCTCCAGTATTGCCACAACTCATCGTCAGTGAGGCTATAAACATTCCTGCTATTAACTTTTTCATTGTATTTGATTATTAATGCGTTCCAAATGCAAAGATATTGGAAAATGGGGAATTAGCAGCAATGGAAGAATTTAATTATCTTTGTACCCTCAAAAGTATTGAACATACTGCATGTATATAGATAAAGAAGTAATAGATAAACATCTCTCCTCGCGTACTTTCAGACAAGTAAGCGACGCAGCCGACGAATTAGGGCTGGAAGCGTATGTGATCGGGGGGTATGTGAGAGATATATTTTTACGCCGTCCGTCCAAAGATATTGATATTGTTGCTGTTGGAAGTGGTATAGAATTGGCTAAGGCTGTTGCCCGAAAAATGGGACGCAATGCACATCTTTCTGTTTTTAAGAATTTCGGTACGGCTCAGGTTAAATTAGGAGATATTGAACTTGAATTTGTTGGAGCCCGTAAAGAGTCCTATACTCGCGACAGTCGTAAACCGATTGTTGAAGATGGAACTTTGGAAGACGACCAGAACCGGCGTGATTTTACGATCAATGCCCTTGCTCTGTGTTTGAATGCATCAAGGTATGGAGAATTAGTAGACCCATTTGATGGGTTAGGTGATATGGACCGGCTTACTATCCGCACGCCTTTAGATCCCGATATCACTTTTAGTGATGATCCATTGCGGATGATGCGGGCAATACGTTTTGCTACTCAACTGGGATTTGATATCGATCCGGTCACATTTGAGGCAATTGAACGTAATAAAGAGCGAATTGATATAATATCCAGAGAGCGAATCATTGATGAATTGAACAAGATTATTCTGTCTCCCCGGCCATCTGTCGGATTTGTTTTACTGGATGCTTGTGGTTTATTGCCAATCATATTTCCTGAACTTCATGCCTTGAAGGGTGTGGAAACAAAAGAGGGTATAGGTCACAAGGACAACTTTTCACACACGTTGATGGTCCTTGATAATTTGTCTCGCAATACGGATAATCTGTGGTTGAGATGGAGTGCGCTTTTGCACGATATTGCCAAGCCTGCAACCAAACGTTTTGATCAGAGATTGGGATGGACATTCCATAACCATAATTTTATTGGGGAGAAGATGCTGCCCGGTATCTTCCGAAGGATGAAACTTCCTTTGAATGAAAAGATGAAATATGTCCAGAAAATGGTAAGTCTGCATATGCGTCCGATTGCTTTGGCTGATGATGAGGTGACTGATTCGGCTATCCGCAGACTCCTTTTTGATGCCGGAGATGATATTGATGACCTGATGAAGCTTTGTGAAGCGGATATTACAAGTAAAAATCCGGAGAAGGTCCGTAAGTTCCTGAATAATTTTCGTTTGGTGAGAGAGAAGCTGACAGCCATTGAAGAAAAAGATCGGGTGAGAAATTTCCAGCCGCCTGTTTCCGGTGAAGAAATAATGGAGGTGTTTGGCTTAGGTCCTTGTGCTCAGGTGGGGGCAATTAAATCTTCTATTAAGGATGCGATTTTAGATGGAGTTATTCCCAATGAATACGATGTCGCTTATAAGTATATGATGAAAAAAGCGGAGGCAATGGGATTAAAACCTGTAACGAAGTAGTCTTGCTTGATAAAATAAGAGAAAGAGCCCTGTTTATGAAGAATAAACAGGGCTTTGTTATGATTCAGGAATTGAGTCTTTCGACGGATTTTACTCCTTTTACTGTCTTTATTTTCTTTATCAACACATTCAACATATTGGTATCACGTATTAATACAGTAAAATTGCCCTGGAAAAGTCCGTCAACCGAGTCGATATTGAATGACCTCAGGGTAACCCCGGACTCCTTACTGATAACCGATGTAATGTTGGTTACAATGGCAATATCATCCCTTCCAACAACCCGGAGTGAGATAGCATAACCTGCGTTGCTTTTTCCACTCCACCGAGCCTTGATGATACGGTATCCGAAGCGGCTGAACATCTCTTGGGCATTTGGACATGTCATCCTGTGGATTTTAATTCCTTGGGTGGAGACAAACCCGAATACTTCGTCGCCGTAAATAGGGTTACAGCATTTGGCTAGTTTGTATTCAATGCCCGTAAGGTTTTTGTCAATTACCAGAACATCCTGACGGTTGGATATTTCTTCCACCTCGGTAGTTGTAATGTAGTTTTCGGCACTTTTAGGTCCGCTGTGCTCATATATCTCCTTTTCCTTGCGTTCCAGATCCAGGTATTCGTCAATTACATTGTTCAGATCTAAACGTTCGTCCGATATATCCAGATAGAAATCAGTAACAGTTTTGTATCCCTTTTTCTTGATTAGTCGCATCAACGTACCTTCATCCACATCAATCTTACGGTTTTTAAAGCGCCGTTGCAACATCTCTTTCGAGAAGTCGGCTGTCTTAGCAGCCTCTTCACGCAGGGCTTGCTTGATTTTAGTACGTGCCTTGGATGTAGTTACAAAGGATAGCCAATCTCTTTTGGGACTTTGGGTTGGCGAGGTTACTATATTTACTGTATCTCCATTTTGAAGTACATATTTGATAGGAACATTTTTCTCATTTACCTTGGCCGACATACATTTGCTTCCCAGCTTGGTGTGGATAGAGAACGCAAAGTCGAGTACGGTGGCACCCTTAGGTAATTTAATCAGTTCACCGGTAGGGGTGAAGACATATATTTCATCCGAATACAGGTCAAGTTTGAAATCCTGCATCAGTTCG
>NZ_JBFWMI010000083.1:0-10213 GCF_050251695.1 Macellibacteroides sp. | reverse complement strand
GATAAAAGCAAGTGGTGGAAGTTTTCCGAATTTACAGCCGTATTACGTGCATAAAGATCGGATGTTTTAAGTAGCCGGCTGATCATAAGAGTTACATCCGGACCAAACTCCTTCTCAATCTCTTCCAGAGTGAGTGCTTTTTTTAGTACGGTACGATAAAGCAAGAGGGCAATTATGGGTGTACGTTTCAGTCCGATTTCCGAAGTCGCGATAAGTGCCGTATTAATATTTCGCAGCAGTCCGTTAATTCCGTTTTTATCTCTCCCATAACAATCCATCGAAACGGTACGTTGAATAAGGTTCCGCATTTTTCGGACATCATCTTTTTGGAGAGAGAAGTGAATGCTTTGAAGCAGCTTTCTATATTTAAATAGAAATTCCTTCTTTTCTTCGGGTGTAAAGAATGCTTGTGTATTCATACTGTTCTTGTTTTGCCTTATTAGGCCTATACAGGCTGTAAACTTTTGTAAAAGTATCTTTTTTCCTTGAAAACAGAGGTATCTCTAATGGTATTTTTGATACATTTGCATTATTTATAGGATGACACGTTTTCAGTTACGGCGACTGTAATTATTAAAAACAATATACTATGCTTAGTACGAAAGACTTGGCTTTGCTCGGCCAAAAGGGAATAAGCGAGAAGCAAATTGAAGAACAACTTGACTGTTTCAGAAAAGGATTTCCTTTTCTTGAAATTATGGCTTCGGCATCAGTTGAAAAGGGAATCAGCGTAATTGATAAAGAGGCTCAGGTTGGCTACATGGAGGCTTGGGATGCCTATCTGAATCAGAATAAGCGTATTCTTAAGTTTGTACCCGCTTCGGGAGCAGCCAGCCGGATGTTTAAAGACCTTTATGAATTTCTGGATTCGGATTCGAATGAACCTTTCTCCCCCTTTATGGAAAAGTTTTTTGCAGGTCTTACCTCTTTTGCGTTTTATAACGCCTTAGATGCCGTATGTCTGAAAAATGAAAAACGTACCATCCCCCAGTTATTGTCTGATAAAGAGTATAAGGCGGTAGTAAATAATCTATTGTCGTCAAGTGGGCTTAATTACGGCCAGCTACCGAAAGGCCTGTTGCAATTTCATACGTATCCTTCCTGTGTACGCACTGCTATGGAAGAGCATTTGGCCGAAGGAGCCATGTATGCCAAAAATAATGCTGCAGAAGTAAATATCCATTTTACAGTATCTCCGGAACATAAGGCTTTGTTTGAGCAACTGGTTGCTGCAAAAGTTCCTGCATATGAAAATAAATTCTCGGTATGTTACGATATTACTTTCAGTGTTCAGAAACCTAGCACGGATACATTGGCTGCCGATTCGGAAAATCAACCGTTCAGAGATAAGGAAGGAAATTTACTTTTCCGTCCCGGAGGACATGGTGCCTTGATAGAGAATCTGAATGATGTGGATGCAGATATCGTTTTTATTAAAAATATTGATAACGTGGTGCCTGATTCTTTTAAATGTACCACAATTATCTATAAGAAGGTGCTGGCTGGAGTGTTGGTAACTTTACAGAAGAAAATATTCCGCTATCTGCATCTGATTGAAAGCGGACAATATACACACGCTCAGGTAGAAGAGATGATTCGCTTTCTGCAGACCGAATTATGTATAAAGCATCCGGAAATGAAAAACCTGGAAGATGCAGAGCTTATTCTTTATATTAAATCAAAGCTGATACGTCCGATTCGTGTTTGCGGTATGGTTAAGAATGTGGGAGAGCCCGGCGGCGGGCCATTTCTTGCATTCAATGAGGATGGTTCTTACTCTCCGCAGATACTGGAAAGTTCGCAGATTGATCTTGCCGATCCCCGTAAAAAAGAAATGTTCGAAAAAGGTACACACTTTAATCCTGTTGATTTGGTTTGTGCATTGAAGGATCACAACGGACAAAAGTTTAATCTGCCTGATTTTGTTGATAAAAATACTGGATTCATTTCAATGAAGTCAAAGGATGGACGGGAACTTAAAGCCCTTGAATTGCCTGGTCTGTGGAATGGTGCTATGAGTGACTGGAATACAGTTTTTGTTGAAGTGCCGATTGAAACATTCAATCCGGTTAAAACTGTAAATGATTTATTAAGACCGGAACATCAATGATATCTATAGATTGTGAATGATTGATGTTATTTTACGATACAAACAAAGGGTTGCCCGCTTATTGGCAACCCTTGTTTATTAAATAGGCATGAGAATCTGGTTATATTTTAGGAAGTTCCCATGGTGAACGATAGTTGGGAACCAACAGATTGTTTGCTGCTTCATCGTTCGTAAAACGAATCCCGTCCCAGACTAATTTTTTACCGGTTCTGTAAGCTATATTCCCCAATTGAGAGAACTTGGCGATATGAGCCCCAATCTCAATGCTGGCATTACAATTCCGATTGCGGCTTTTGATGCACTCCAGGTGGTTCTTTACATGCAGATTGAGACCTCCTTCTCCGTAGGCCTTCTTTAAAGGAACAGCCTCCATGCGTGTATTACCGTTTACCCGCTCAGGAATTACTTCCCAACCGCCACGATCTAATACCAGAGTGCCGTTTTCGCCAACAAATCCTAATCCGTGGTTCCGTCCGTAGGCTCCGTCATCAATTCCAATAGCATGATCCCACATAACAGTAAAGTCGTTGAATGTATATATGGTTTGAAGTAAATCAGGAGTTTCACAGGCATCATCCGGATATCCGAATTTACCACCCGAAGCCATAATGGAGTTAGGTGCTGTAACGTTCATTCCGTACAAAGCATAGTCAAGCAAATGTACACCCCAGTCGGTCATCAGTCCTCCAGCATAATCCCAGAACCAACGGAAGGTAAAATGAAATCTGTTTCGGTTGAAAGGTCGTTTACGAGCCGGCCCGAGCCACATATCGTAATCAACACCAGCCGGAACAGGTTCGTCGGCCAATACCGGAATGGATGGACACCATCCCTGATACGAGAATACGCGAACAGTACGTATCTTCCCTAGTTTGCCGCTGTGTACAAACTGCATGGCATCTTGCCAGTGCGGATCGCTGCGCTGCCATTGTCCAACCTGAACCACCCGGTTATACTTTTGTGCCGCCCGAACCATTATATTACATTCCTCAATACTGTTGCCCAAAGGCTTTTCACAATAAACATCTTTGCCTGCCTGACAAGCAGCCACCATTTGCAGGCAATGCCAATGGTCGGGTGTTCCTACAATCACCACATCTATATCTTTATTGTCGATTAGTCCGCGCCAGTCCTTATACAGATTCTTTACCCGTTTACCAGAAATCTTTTCGGTTTCGGCAGCTCGGTTCTGCAATACATTCTGGTCTATATCTGCCAGAGCCACACACTCAACTTCCGGGTTACGCAGAAATGCTTTGAGGTTTTCGAACCCCATTCCATTACAGCCAATCAAGCCAACACGGATTTTATCACTTGGAGCAATGCTGCCCCCGGCTTTAATAATAAAAGGACTAGCGGTAAGTCCTACACCCAACAGGGAGGCCTGTTTTAGAAAATCTCTTCTCGAAGTCATTGATCTTATGAATTTAAGGAAAACAATAGTCTTTTTGCAAAGAACATAAAAATAGGCTTACGTTGTATGTTGCATACTCCATTAATTTTTATTTTATTTTGACATAGGTCAAAACTCTTTCAGGCACTCTCTTTTTGTCTTATTTCCTTTAGGTTATTAAAACAATAATGATAACTTTGTGACTATATTTTAGCCTACAAGGATACTATTAACAAACTATTAAATGAATTACCATGAAGGAAAACACTAAAAAAGGAGTAAGCCGTCGTGAATTTTTGGGTTTATCTGCTTTGGGACTAGCCAGTCTCACGATCCTGCCCAGCTGGAAAATGGCTGGAGTACGTATTGCTCCAAGTGACCGTGTTGTGTTAGGTTTTATTGGATTGGGGCAACAGGCTTTATCGGATTTTGCCGGTTTTGCTGCATGTCCGGGCGTACAGGTTGCTGCCTGTTGTGATGTGGATTCGCTAAAACAATTACGTTTCAAGAAAAGAATTGAAACATGGCAAGCCGCCAAGAGTATGGCTCCCCGTTGCGATATGTACGAGTTTTATGAAGATTTGTTGGAACGTAAAGATATTGATGCCGTTGAGGTTGCTACACCCGACCATTGGCATGCTCTTAACACCATTCATGCAGCTCAAGCAGGGAAAGATGTATATTGCCAGAAACCATTAGCTTTTACTATCCGTGAAGGTCTTGAAATGGTAAAGGCCGTTAGAGGAAATAAACGCGTGTTGCAGGTAGGTAGTCAACAGAGATCAAGCAAGGAATTCCAAAAAGCGATTGAATTGGTTCAATCCGGAGCTATTGGTCATATCGAAAAGATTTATGCAAGAGTTGGTGCGCCTCCCAAACCATTGGATTTACCTGAAATGCCTGTTCCTGGAAATTTAAACTGGAACAAATGGATGGGACCACTTAATGATCCAAAGATTCATTATCATCCTGATTTGTGTCCTCCTATAACTGTAGATCCGGAACAGAATGAAAAACTGTGGGGTGCCTGGAGATGGTATCAGGAAACCGGCAACGGATATACGGCCGACTGGGGTGCTCACATGTTTGATATTGCTCAGGCTGCTATAGGAATGGACGGATCTGGTCCGACTGAATTTATTCCTGCCGGCTATAACGGATCAACTTATGCAGCAATGAAATATCAGAATGGTATTGTAATGACTGAACAGCCCTTCCTGGAAGGTAATGATGGAGCACAAGGTATAAAGTTTATCGGCGATAAAGGCTGGATTGAGGTGGCACGTGGTTATCTTGCCTGCTCAGATAAATCGAAAGTTCCTGCCGAACTTGCCGGTCAGCGTCCTCTTACGATGGAAGAGATGAAGAAGAGATGGGAAGAGATGAAAAAACAGGCAGAAAAACAAGGAAATAAACCTAAAGGTGGTATGGCTGGCAGCTACGAAACCAGCTCTCCGCATATGCAGAATTTTATTGACTGTGTACGTTCCCGTGAGAACCCAATTGCACCGGTTGAAGTTGGATGCAGTACCAATACTCTTTGCTGTTTAGCTAACATTGCACGTGAATTGAATCGTCCGGTAAAATGGAATCCTGCAACATTGAGCTTTATCAACGATAAAGAGGCTGCTGCACACCGGTTATATGAATATGAATACAGAAGACCATATAGTCTATAATTAATTCTCAATAACAGTATGAGTAACAGACGTGATTTCTTACGAAATGTTTCTTTCTTGACTGCCGGAGGTTTGCTGGCAGGCAATGTTAGTTCATTACACGCATCTACTACGACTTCTTCTAAAGCCGCAGCTGCAAAAAATATAGGTTTGCAAACCTATTCGTTGGGAAAGGAATTGTTTGAGGATGTACCCGGAGGTATGAAGAAACTCAAACAGATGGGTTACACCAATCTCGAACTTGCGGGATATAATAAGGGTAAGATCGGTACGGTTGACATGATGGAATTTAAAAAGATGGCGGAGGATGCCGGATTGAAGATTACCAGTTCTCATGTAAATCCACCGGTTCGAGAATTTTCGCAGGCAAATTTCAATGAAATAAAGGAATTCTGGAAAGTTACTGCAGCCGATCATGCCAAGCTTGGAGTAAAATATTTAATCCAACCTATGATGCCCAAATGTGAGTCGCATGAGGATGCAGCCTTTATTTGTGAGGTGTTCAATGAATCGGGTAAAATTGTGAAAGAGGCTGGAATTCCATTCGGTTACCACAATCATAATATGGAATTTAAAAGGGTGGTAAAACCAGAGGATGCAGCTCAGACAGGTAATCCTTGGATACCTAAAGGGGATCAGATTTACGATTTATTTTTAAAAGACACAGATCCTTCTCTAGTGTTTTTTGAAATGGATGTATATTGGACCGTGATGGGTCAGAATGACCCGGTTGAGTATCTTAAAAAGCATCCGGACCGGATTAAAGTGTTGCATATTAAAGATCGTGCTGTATTAGGTCAATCAGGAATGATGAATTTCGAAATGATTTTCAAACAGGCGTATGCAAATGGCATCCAGGATTATTTTGTTGAATTGGAAGGTTTAAGAACCGGAATGTCTCAGTTTGACGGAGTAAAAGGTTGTGCTGAATATTTATTGAATGCACCATTTGTGAAATAATTACCTCATTATGATAAAGACTCCCCGGATTGATTAATCTGAGGGAGTCTTTTTTATTGTGTATACTACTTCTTAAACACCAGATAAACGGCGCAGACCAACAGCACACAAGCCAAAGCATGGTTCCATTTGAAGGATTCGGTCTTGAATGCCATCGAACTGAATATCATAAAGATGACAAGAGTGATGACTTCCTGGATAACCTTTAGCTGAATCAGACTGAACGGACCTCCGTTTTCACGAAATCCGATACGATTAGCTGGTACCTGGAAACAATATTCCAGGAAAGCAATGGACCAGCTGAAAGCGATTACACCAAGTAGCGGAAGTGAATCAAACCAACTGAACTGTTGTTTCATCTTTAAATGACCATACCATGCAAATGTCATAAATACATTGGACAGAATCAAAAGTACGATTGTTATAGCTCCTTGCATTATATCTCTTTTTTACGGGGTAAATAATCTTTCTGGATATGTGTCATACTTCCCCATAAATTATATCTGGCATGGGGATTTATCTCTTCAAGTCTGGCAAGGACTCCTTTAAGATCGGGTCTGCTTGATGTCGACTCATGGGGACAGTTTTTTAAAAGTTTCTTATATCCTTTCCATTCAGCAATCCGGATCAATTCTTTCTCTTCAACCAAGCAGAGCGGACGGATCAGTGTCATGTCAAATTTATCCATTTTTAAACGGGGAGGCATCGTGCCGAATGCTCCTTGGAATGTCATGTTCATAAGCAGGGTTTGCAATAGGTCGTCTTGATGATGTCCTAATGCTATTTTGTTACATTTATACTGCTTGGCAATATCGAACAGCGCCTTTCTGCGTGTCCATGAACATAAGAAACAAGGTGATTTGCGTTTGTCAGTCGTGGAATCGAATGACGTTTTATGAACTACAAAGGGTAAATTATGTTCCTCAGCACATCCACGCAAGTAGTCGAGATCTGCATTGTAGGGTATATTTTCCATTATGATGTGGGCTACCACAACTTCAAACTTCGGACGGAATATCTTCTGCCTTCTCCCCAGTAAATCGACTAAGGCAAGTGAATCTTTTCCTCCCGAAAGTCCAATTAATATTCGGTCTCCATCTGCAATGAGGTCGTATTCCCAAATTGCTTTTTGTATTTTTGCTTCTATTTTGCGAAATAGAAGTTCTTCTTCAGTTTTTATAGCCATAGTTTATTTTCGGGCGCAAAATTAGAAAAAAAAGGATTGATTTTTAGAGCCCAATTGCATTTAACATGTTAATTTATGCAATTTAATCGGGAAGGTTGCAGGTTATTTTAGTTATTCCTGTATGCTGGAACAAAAAAATTCATATCTTTGAATCTCTGTAACCATAAACAAAGTCAAGGCAAAATGAATGGGATGTGTTTAAAACTTTTTCTTGTGTCAGGTATGACGTTGTTAAGCAGCGTATTAACAGCTCAAAGCCTCGATCAAGCAAAGAAGTTATATAACGAAGGTAAATTTGAAGAAGCTAAACCTGCTTTTGAGAAGTTAGTTGAACGGACTCCTGGCAATTCATCTTATAACCAGTGGTATGGTGTATGCTTGTATGAAACGGGAGAAAAAGAGAAAGCCGAGAAATATTTACGGGTAGCTGCCAAACGTAATGTTCAGGAAGCTTTTCGTTACCTGGGGGAGTTATGTTACGATACCTATCGTTTTGAAGAATCGGAAGAGATGTTTCAGGAATACATTGATTTGCTTGCAAAGAAAAAACAAGATACGCTTCCATGGGAACAAAGACTTGAACAAGTGAAAAATGCACTCCGAATGATGGAGAAAACTGAAGATGTTGAAATAATTGATAGTTTGGTAGTTGATAAGGAAGCATTCCTCACTGCCTATAAGCTAAGTGAGGAGAGTGGTTCGTTGATGCTTTTTTCTGATTTTTTTCAGCTGTCAGATGCATCGGAGTCAACTGTTTATATGAATCAGAAGCAGGATAAGATTTTTTATGCACAAAAAACTCCTGAGAATCAGTTTTGCTTATTCACTCAATCCAAATTAATGGATAAGTGGGGAGACAAGAAGATGTTACCGATGACAATTAATAGTGCTAATAATGAAAACTATCCGTTTGTAATGTCTGACGGAGTGACAATTTATTACGCAAGTACTGGCAATGGGACCTTGGGAGGATATGACCTGTTTGTAACAAGATACAATATTAGTTCGGACAGCTATTTAGTCCCCGAACAGTTGGGAATGCCTTTCAATTCTCCCTCCAATGATTACATGATGGTTATTGATGAATCGAAAGAATTGGGTTGGTTTGTTTCCGATCGCTTTCAACCGGAAGGAAAAGTCTGCGTATATCTTTTTATTCCGAATCCTGATCGGAAAAGGTTGCTAACCGATGATCTTGAATTGAAACGTTCCCGTGCAGCTATATATTCAATTAAGGATTCATGGAAAGCATCTGCTAACTATAAAGAGCTAATTGATCTTGCACACAAAGAAATAAGGTCTGGAGTAAGTGAGGTTAAAAAAGATTTTGAGTTTGTGATTGTTGATCAGGTCGTATATTTTTCTCTGGATGATTTCCAAAGTCCGGAAGCCCGAAGTTATTATGAAAAAGCTTCCGCTTTGAATCGACAGATAGTTGAAGAGAGTGAAAAGCTTCTTTCTTTAAGAAAGTCGTATGTTGAAGGAGACAAGGCTACAAAAGAAAGGCTATCCGGTTCAATTTTAACTTTGGAGAAACAACTTGAAAACATGATAAATGAGCCGCTTGTTCTTGAGAAAAAAGCCCGGAATGCTGAAGTGAATTTCCTTCGGAACAAACGATGACTAATTAAGGAAAAAAACTTTATTAACTATGATACTAGATATTGCCATTGTTGTTTTTCTACTTGCAGTAGCAATTGTATTGCTTTTGCTAGAAATCTTTTTACTTCCAGGAATTACTGTGGCAGGAATAGGAGGTTTTCTATTTGCAGCAGGAGGTATTTTATATGCTTACAGCGAGTTGGGAGTACAAGCTGGAAATATAAGCTTGATTGTATCAGCAGTAGTATTTGCCGTATCATTTTTTTGGTTGCTTCGTTCAAACTCATTCAATAAGGTTGCATTAAAAAAAGAGGTAGACAGTAAATTGATCTCTACCCGCGATCTGGGAATTGTGCAAGGAGACGAAGGAATTGCTGTTTCGCGCCTTAACCCGATGGGTAAGATCCGGGTAAAAGGAATTACGGTCGAGGCTAAATCAATTGATGGTTTTGTAGATGAAAATACACCAATTGTGGTTGCAGGAATCGATGCCAGTAATTTATTGGTTAAAATTAAAAAATAAACAGTATTCACCTTTTAAATACAATGTCTATGGAAATGACCTTTCTGCCGTTGATTCTGCTTGGAGCAGCGGTGTTGCTTTTGTCCATTTTCTTTTATTACGTGCCGTTTCTTTTATGGATTTCGGCAAAAGTATCGGGTGTAAATATATCCCTGATACAGCTATTTTTGATGCGTATCCGTAAGGTGCCTCCCTACATCATCGCCCGAGCAATGATTGAAGCTCATAAGGCTGGTTTAAAACAGCTCACGCGTGATGAACTTGAAGCTCACTATTTGGCTGGCGGACATGTTGAAAGAGTGGTTCATGCACTTGTTTCTGCTTCTAAAGCAAATATCGATTTGTCGTTTCAGATGGCAACTGCAATCGATCTAGCTGGTCGTGATGTATTTGAAGCTGTACAAATGTCAGTTAATCCAAAGGTGATCGATACACCTCCGGTTACAGCTGTTGCAAAGGATGGTATTCAGTTAATAGCTAAAGCTCGTGTTACGGTGCGAGCTAATATTAAGCAATTGGTTGGTGGTGCCGGAGAAGAAACAATTCTGGCCCGTGTTGGTGAAGGGATCGTTTCGTCGATCGGATCATCCGAAAGTCATAAAACAGTGCTTGAAAATCCAGATTCTATTTCAAAATTGGTGCTTCGTAAAGGATTAGATGCCGGTACGGCTTTCGAAATTCTTTCCATTGATATAGCTGATATCGATATTGGTAAAAATATTGGTGCATTTCTTCAGATGGATCAAGCTCAGGCTGATAA
>NZ_JBFWMI010000082.1:0-13949 GCF_050251695.1 Macellibacteroides sp. | reverse complement strand
ATTAAATCAAATGAATCAATTACCATTCATTTTAGCTTCAATTTCTTTTAATTTATCACCCATATCAAGGTTGTAATATATTCCTCTTAATGCGATCATATATTCTGATTCTTCAGGTTTCATCTGATGCGCTTTTTCAAAATATGGAAGAGCTTTCTTGAAGAAATCCTTTGCAACAGCAAGTTCTTGTTGATATTTCTTAGTATCATTAATCATGTTTGCTTCACCTTGTTTATTTACACCTTGGTTATAGAAAACACGACCTAAGTTAGAAAGAGCATCTGTATAGTTTGGATCAATTTCCAACGCTTTTTTGAATGATTCTTCAGCCTTTGTATAGTCTTTCAATCCAGTTTCATATACACGGCCCATTACATCGTAAAGCTGTGCATTATTAGGAGTCTTAGCAATAGCTGTATTCAAATACTCGATTGCCTTCTCGTTTCTGTTTGAATAGATATAGTTGTTGATAAGGCTCAACAAGTAATATTGTTCTTCAGGAAACAGGTTAAGACCTTCCTCTAGTGTTTTTTCAAGATTCACTGTATCTTTAGCCTGTTCGTACTCGTAGCAAAGGTACTGATAAACATCATTTCTTCTGTAATCAAAAGCTTTTGCTCTTTCCAATGATTCAACAGCTAATTTTTTGTCTTCCATCTGTGTTGCAGCAACTGCAGCATAGAATTGAACTGTCATAAAGTTTGAATCTCTGGCAGCAACAGGTTCGCCTTTAAACATATCCAAATCTGATATTTTCAGATATTGATCAAAGAATGAATACGCTTTCTTATAATCCTTCTGATCGAAATAGTAAGCACCACCATTGATATAATAAATGTGGTTAGCACCTAATATACCTTTGATGTCCTTTACAAACTTAGGTTTAACTTTACCCTTTTCATTAGGCTGATTATCCAACGTATAAGCCTTTTCAAAATAAGGAAGGATATTCAACAAAGCTTCATACATTACCGGTTCGTTTGGCTTTTGTCCCAATATCTGCTTTGTTCTCTCAGCATCGAACTGTTGATTCTCTATAAACCCAGCCACAAACCAAGTCTTGGCATCGTCTTTAGATTCAGCATTTGTCAATGCTCCCTTTACAAGGTTGCGTGCCTCTGTGAAATCAGGGTTGGTTCCCTTCGCGATACTCTGAGCCGTATTCACGTCTTTTTTTTGTGCGAAGGAAGCCGATGCTGCCACACATAGAGCTACTGTTAATAATACTCTTTTCATTGCGATTTTAATTTGAAATTTATATTCCTTTTAGGTTTTAAATATATTAGAATTATTGCTCTTCAAATTGCTCGGGAGTATCTGTATCCTCAAAACTTTCATTCTCGAAAAGCTCTCCCTGGTTTAACAATTCGCTGGCATTTTCATTTTCTGTAGTGTCTGCTTCATCTGTGTCGGCTATTTCGTCCGGATCAGACATAACTTTACAAACAGAAGCAATTTCATCATTTCGTTTCTCAAGATTTATCAGACGAACACCTTGAGTTGCACGACCGATAACATTCAGATCCGATACTTTCATCCGAATAGTGATACCCGATTTATTTATAATCATCAGGTCGTTATCATCCGTTACATTCTTGATGTCAACCAATTTACCCGTTTTATCAGTAATATTGATTGTTTTAACACCCTTACCACCTCGGTTGGTTATACGATAATCGTCAATATTAGAACGTTTACCATATCCTTGTTCAGAAACAACAAGGATGGTTTCTTTCTCGTTGTCTTTCATACAAACCATTCCAACAACTTCATCCGTAGGATCGTTCTCATCAAGAGTCATACCTCTAACACCTGCAGCTGTACGTCCCATTACTCTCACTGCACTTTCGTGGAATCGAATGGCTCTACCGTTGCGGTTAGCAATAACAACTTCATTGTTACCATTTGTCATCCTTACCTGGATCAGTCCGTCGTCTTCATGTAAGGTAATTGCATTTACCCCATTTTGACGAGGACGGGAATAAGCTTCCAGCAATGTTTTCTTGATAACACCTTTCTTTGTACAGAACAACAGATAATGAGAATTGATAAAGTCGATGTCTGAAGTCAGACGTTTCACTCTTACGAAGGCATTTACCTTATCACCCGCTTCGATGTTCAATAAATTCTGAATGGCACGACCTTTCGAATTCTTTGTTCCTTCCGGTATATCGTATACCTTTAACCAATAACACTTACCTTTTGCAGTAAAGAACATCATGGTTGCGTGCATTGAAGCCGGATAAATATACTCCACAAAGTCGGCATCCCTGGTTTCAGAGCCCTTAGCTCCTACTCCGCCTCTGTTTTGAGCACGGAATTCGCTCAATGGGGTACGTTTGATATATCCCATATGAGAGATGGTAATAATCATCTCATCGTCCGAATAGAAGTCTTCCGGATTAAGTTCTTCAGATGCATATACGATTTCTGTTTTACGAGCATCACCGTATTTATCTTTAATTTCCTGTAATTCATCCTTTACCACTTGCATACAAACATCCTCGTTGGAAAGAATTTCATTTAAGTAAGCAATTAACTTCTCAATTTCTTCAAATTCCGCACGAAGCTTATCTTGTTCAAGTCCTGTAAGCTGACGCAGACGCATGTCAACAATAGCTCTGGATTGTATTTCGCTCAATGCAAAACGAGACATCAAACGTTCAATCGCTTCATTCGGACTCTTTGAAGTCTTTATGATGGCAATTACTTCATCAATATTATCGGATGCAATGATTAATCCTTCAAGAATATGAGCTCTCTCTTCTGCTTTTTTTAGTTCATATTTTGTTCTGCGAATCACCACTTCGTGACGATGCTCAACAAAATAACCTATCATCTGCTTCAGATTCAGTGTTTCCGGTCTTCCTTTTACAAGGGCGATATTATTCACACTGAATGAAGATTGCAATGCAGTAAGCTTATAAAGCTTATTTAATACTACACTTGCATTGGCATCACGCTTAACATCCACAACGATACGCATACCCGAACGGTCTGATTCGTCGTTTACGTTGGAAATACCCTCAAGACGCTTTTCGCCAACAAGATCGGCAATGTGTTTGATCAGCTCAGCCTTGTTAACCAGATAAGGGATTTCAGTGATGACAATTTTATCATGGTTGTGCTCGTGTTCAATTTCAGCCTTACCCCTCATTACTACACGGCCTTTCCCTGTTTCGAAGGCGTCTTTCACTCCGGCATATCCATATATATAGGCACCTGTAGGAAAATCAGGAGCTTTAATATACTGCATGAGGCCTTCGATTTCAATTTCACCTTTTGCATCAATGTAAGCAATTGTACCATCAATAACCTCACTCATGTTATGAGGAGGCATGTTGGTTGCCATACCTACAGCAATACCGGATCCACCATTTACAAGTAAATTAGGAATACGCGTAGGCAATACAGTAGGCTCTTTCAGGGTATCGTCAAAGTTCAGCTGAAAATCTACGGTATCTTTGTCAATATCACGCAGCATTTCTTCGGCCATTTTGCTTAAACGGGCTTCCGTATAACGCATAGCAGCCGGACTATCGCCGTCTATCGAACCAAAGTTACCCTGACCATCCACCAAAGGATACCTCAAAGACCATGACTGAGCCATACGAACCATGGCAAAATACACAGATGAATCACCATGAGGGTGATACTTACCTAAAACTTCCCCAACAATTCTTGCAGATTTTTTATAAGGTTTATCGGAGGTATTACCCAATTCATTCATCCCAAACAGTACACGGCGGTGAACTGGTTTAAAACCATCCCTAACATCCGGAAGAGCACGTGAAACGATAACAGACATTGAATAGTCAATGTAAGCCGATTTCATCTCGTCTTCTATGTTAATCTTAATAATTCTGTCTTGATCAACCATTTAGATTTATATTAATTACACGCTTTATCAGAACTCTGAAAAATTGCACTAAGGTAAGGGTTTTCCGCATACTACGAAAGCTTTTAATGTGAAAAATTACTATTTGAGTCTTTTCAACAATTATTGGGGATTAATGGCATAGATTTTGATTGAATGTTCAAATAGATTGTTATTTTTGCAAAACGCATTACATTAAAATATATGAAGAATAATTATACAAAAAGACTGTTTGATGTACTACAGTACAGCCGCGAAGAGGCTGTCAGGCTGCAGAGCAGTTACATCGGTCCGGAGCATTTGATGCTTGGCATACTACGTGATGGCAATGGTATTGCGTATGACACTCTGGCCGAATTAGACGTCAACTTGTCGCTTCTAAAGAAGAAGATAGAACAAAACCTTAAAAACTCCTTCGATGACAGCTTTGATCACAGCGAAATCGCAGTGACAAAAGAAACAGAACGGGTATTACGAATGAGTATGCTGGAGGCAAAGCTCTTTAAAAAGACCGAAACCGGAACAGAACATCTGTTGCTGGCAATACTCAAAGATGCAAACAATACGGCAGCATCTGTCCTTTTGGAGGAAAATGTCGATTACCGCACTGTGTACAATATGCTGGTTAACGGAACCGGGATGAAGAGACTGGAAGAAGAATCGGATGAAATCAGGGATGGATATACTGATGATGACGACGACGAAGACGATGATAATTTTGGAGGAAAGAAAGAATCCGGCCGATCTTCCGGAGGTGCTCAGGGATCTGCTCAACCTAAATCACCAAACGATACACCTGTTTTAGATAACTTTGGTTCAGACATGACCAGGGCTGCCATGGAAAACAGATTGGATCCCATCGTTGGCCGAGAAAAAGAAATCGAGCGTCTGGCTCAGATTCTGAGCAGAAGAAAAAAGAACAACCCTGTTCTGATAGGTGAACCAGGTGTTGGTAAATCAGCTATTGTAGAAGGATTGGCTTTGCGCATTGTTCAAAGAAAAGTATCTCGTATTTTGTTCGACAAACGGGTAATTAGCCTCGATATGGCATCTGTAGTTGCCGGAACAAAATATCGTGGACAGTTTGAAGAGCGTATCAAGGCTATATTAAATGAATTGTCTAAAAATCCCAATATCATTCTTTTTATAGACGAAATTCATACCTTGGTTGGTGCCGGAGCAGCATCCGGATCCATGGATGCCGCCAATATGCTGAAGCCGGCATTGGCAAGAGGCGAAATTCAATGTATCGGAGCAACAACCCTGGATGAATACAGAAAGAATATTGAGAAGGACGGTGCGTTGGAAAGACGTTTCCAGAAGATTATTGTAGATCCTACAACAGCAGACGAAACTCTTCAGATACTTCAAAACATAAAAGACAGGTATGAAGAGCATCACAACGTAATTTATACACCCGAGGCTCTCAAAGCCTGTGTAACGCTCACAGACAGATACATAAGTGACCGGAACTTCCCCGACAAGGCAATTGATGCCCTGGACGAAGCTGGTTCGCGTGTTCACATCTCCAACATAGTCGTGCCCAAAAGTATCGAAGACCTTGAAAAGAAGATTGAGGAGACTAAGGCAGAAAAGGTTGCTGCAGTAAAGTCTCAGAATTTCGAATTGGCTGCCAGCTTCAGGGACAAAGAGCGTCAGTACCTGCTTCAGCTGGAGGCAGCTAAAACACGCTGGGAAGAAGAGCTTCACGAAAGCCGTGAAACGGTGGATGAAGATAAGGTAGCCGAGGTGATTGCCATGATGTCTGGTGTACCGGTTCAACGGATTGCTAAGGCTGAAAATCTGAAGCTGATTGAAATGGCCGAGGTACTGAAAAGCAAAGTTGTAGGTCAGGATGATGCTGTACAGAAGGTGGTTAAAGCAATTCAACGCAACAGAGTTGGGCTGAAAGATCCTAACAAGCCGATCGGTACATTTATGTTCCTGGGTCCAACCGGTGTAGGTAAAACATACCTTGCAAAGAAGCTTGCCGAATACCTGTTTGACTCGTCAGACGCCCTAATCCGCATCGACATGAGCGAATACCTGGAGAAATTTGCGGTTTCAAGACTGATAGGAGCTCCTCCGGGATATGTAGGATACGAAGAAGGTGGTCAGCTTACTGAAAAAGTTCGCAGAAAACCTTACTCGGTAGTGTTGCTGGATGAAATTGAAAAAGCACATCCGGATGTATTCAATCTATTACTTCAGGTTTTAGACGAAGGAAGGCTGACTGACAGTTTAGGCAGACAAATTGATTTTAAGAATACAATCCTGATTCTGACTTCAAACATTGGAACAAGACAACTTAAAGAGTTTGGCCATGGTGTAGGTTTCAACACTCAACAACTTGCTGGTACTTCAGAAAAAGACTTTTCAAGAAGTGTAATTCAAAAAGCCCTGAACAAAGCTTTTGCTCCGGAATTTTTAAATCGTATCGACGATGTTGTAATGTTTGATCCGCTGGATAAAGATTCTATCCATAAAATTATCGACATTGAACTCGAAGGGTTATACAAACGGGTTAATAACATTGGTTATCAGCTGGTTCTTACAGACGAAGCAAAAGATTTTATTGCCTCTAAGGGATACGACGTACAATTTGGAGCACGTCCCCTTAAACGTTCAATCCAGAAGTACCTGGAAGATGAAATGGCCGAAATGATTATTCGAGCTACCGTTAGCGAAGGCGACACTATATTAGTGGACTTCGATAAAGAAGAGCAGAAAATCACAACACAAATTAAGAAAGAAAAAGAATAAGGAATAATTAGATAACATTCCTCTCCTACTTTAAAAGCCGGGCAAGTTTGTCCGGCTTTTTTATGTCGTAAATTTGAAAAATTGGCACAAACAGTGGTCATTATGGCATATACAGGTTTTGGCATTTTTTTTGCATTTCAGAAAACAGCGGAATCAGTATTCTGCAACTAATTTGAACTTAATAAAATACATAACATTAATAAATTATTAATTATGGCAAAAGTTGGTCACATAGGTGTTACTACGGATAACATCTTTCCGGTAATTAAGAAATTTCTTTACAGCGATCATGAAATCTTTTTACGCGAACTTGTTTCAAATGCGGTAGATGCTACTCAAAAACTTAAAACACTCTCTTCTGTAGGTGAATTTAAAGGAGAATTGGGAGATGTAACTGTTCGTGTTGCGTTTGATGATAATACAATCACCATCTCCGACCGCGGTATAGGTATGACTGCCGAAGAGATCGAAAAATATATAAATCAGATTGCGTTTTCCAGTGCGGAGGAGTTTCTTGAAAAATATAAAGACGATAAAGCTGCCATTATCGGTCACTTCGGATTAGGATTTTATTCGTCCTTTATGGTTTCCAAAAAGGTTGAAATCGTTACTAAATCCTACAAAGAAGGTGCTGTACCAATGAAATGGAGTTGCGACGGTTCTCCGGAATATACATTGGAAGAGACTGAGAAAGCCGACAGAGGTACTGACATCATTCTCTATATAGATGATGAAAACAAAGATTTCCTGAATAAAGATAAGATTAATGGATTACTTACTAAATATTGTAAGTTCCTACCTGTGCCAATTGCATTTGGAAAGAAACAGGAATGGAAAGATGGAAAGTATGTAGACACGGCAGAAGATAACGTTATTAATGACGTATTACCTGCGTGGGTTCGTAAGCCGGCCGACCTTAAAGACGAAGATTACAAGAAATTCTACAGAGATCTTTATCCTATGTCGGACGAACCTCTGTTCTGGATCCACCTCAATGTAGATTATCCGTTTAATCTGACCGGTATCCTTTATTTCCCGAAAATAAAGAATAATATGGAGTTGCACCGTAACAAGATTCAATTGTACTGCAACCAGGTATTTGTAACCGACTCGGTAGAAGGCATTGTTCCTGAATTCCTTACATTGCTGCATGGTGTGATTGATTCGCCGGATATTCCATTAAACGTTTCACGTTCTTATCTGCAGAGCGATTCCAATGTTAAGAAGATATCTAACCACATCACGAAGAAAGTGGCCGATCGTCTGGAAGAGATTTTTAAATCAGACAGAGCACAGTTTGAAGAAAAATGGGATAACCTTAAACTGTTTATCCAGTATGGTATGCTGAGCGACGAAAAATTCTACGATCGTGGTGCAAAGTTTGCTCTATTGAAAGATGTTGACGGTAAGAGTTTTACTTTCGAGGAATACAAAACCCTGATTAAAGAAAATCAGACCGACAAAGAAGGCAACACTATTTATCTGTATACAAACAATAAAGACGACCAATACAGCTACATCCAGGCGGCGAAAGACAAAGGATATAATGTATTGCATATGGATGGTCAATTGGATGTGCATGTGGTTAGTCAGCTTGAACAGAAATTCGAAAAGAGTCGTTTTGTTCGTGTAGACAGTGATACGGTAGATAACCTGATACGCAAAGACGATGCAGGCAAGGTTCATCTGTCGGCCGAACAACAAAATGCCCTTCAGGAAATCTTCAGAAGTCAGCTTCCCAAGATGGAAAAGGCGGAATTCATCGTTACATTCGAAGCATTGGGCGAAAACGTTAATCCGGTAATGATTACTCAAAGCGAATACATGCGTCGTATGCGTGAAATGGCTGCTATGCAACCAGGTATGTCGTTTTACGGAGAGTTACCCGATAGCTACAATCTGGTATTAAATACAGACCATTCTTTAATTAAGGAGGTAGTAAAGGAAGAAGAAGAAGCTTGTGCGGAAAAACTCAATCCGATTATGGCCGACAAAAAAGGATGGGAAGCCCGCGAAGCCGATTTGCAAGCCAAACAGAAAGATAAGAAGGATGAAGAAATTGCAGCTTCAGAAAAAGAGGACCTGGAAAATACCCGTAAAAAGATAGAAGAATTAACCAGCAATTACAACTCAATCCTGGCAACCTATGCTGCAGAAAACAAGAAGGTAAGTCAGCTTATCGACCTTGCTCTGCTTTCAAATGGTATGTTGAAGGGTGAAGCACTCAGCCGATTTATCAAACGGAGTGTAGAATTGATTTAATAAATTGACATCTGCATAAATTAAGAGGAGAAACAGATAAAGTTTCTCCTCTTTTTTTGTTTATCTCTAAACTTTCAGTTACTTTTGAATACATATATTAATAAACAATTTACCATTATTCCTTATCTAAATAAATTGCCGGACAAATGAAAAAAATTACTATATTTTTCACCTTGCTTTTAATTCTTCTGCAACCCGTAACGGCTCAAAAAGTGGGACTCGTTTTAAGCGGTGGCGGAGCGAAGGGTGCTGCACATATCGGTGTAATAAAAGCACTCGAAGAAAACAATATCCCAATAGACTATGTGGCAGGCACTTCCATTGGAGCCATTATCGGAAGTTTGTACGCTATGGGATATACCCCGGATGAGATGTTGGCACTGATTCTATCGGAAGAATTTGGCTATTGGCAGACCGGTATGGTGGAAGACGATTATCTTTACTACTTTAAGAAACCGGACGATACACCGGATTTTTCTCATTTCTCTATTGACATATCAGACTCTTTGCAAGTAAAAACAAACTTCCTGCCCCAAAGTCTGATTAACCCTATACAGATGAATCAGGCCTTTGTTTCGCTTTTTGCACAGGCAACAGCGAAAGCAATCTGGAATTTCGATAATCTGTTTGTGCCTTTCCGCTGTATCGGTTCGGATGTATACAATAAAAAAGCTGTAGTATTCAGAAATGGCGATCTGGGTGATGCAGTAAGAACCTCCATGTCGTTTCCATTCGTATTTAAACCCATATGGAAAGACAGCGTACCTCTTTATGATGGAGGTATCTATGATAATTTCCCGGTAACAACGATGAAAGCCGACTTTAATCCCGATTTTATACTTGGATCTGTTGTGGCCGGCAGCAATAACAAACCAAGCGAAAATCCGTATAGTCAGCTTGAAACTATGATTATGCAGAAAACGGAGTACGATATTCCCGAAGAAGATGGAATGATGCTTAAATTTCAGTTCAGCGATGTTTCATTGCTCGATTTCCCGAGAGCTAAAGAGCTGATGGAGATTGGCTACAGGCGTACCCTCTCCATTATCGACTCCATAAAGATGCGTGTACCCAGAGAGGTTACCAGGGATGAATTAAGCTTGAAGCGAAAGGCCTACAAAGAAGGACTTCCTCCATTGGTGTTCAAAAACATATATATCAACGGAGTAACCGATGCACAACGGAATTATATTGAAGCACAATTGCATCGGGATATAAACAATGAATTCACGATGGAAGATTTTCGTCGTGCTTACTTCAAGATGCTATCCTATTCCAAAATCAAGGAAATTATTCCACATGCCGTTTATAACAGAAAAGAAAAGCTTTTCGATCTTTATCTGGATGTTACGGTAAAAGATGAAATTAAGGTATCCTTTGGAGGAAACGTTTCGTCTCACCAGGCAAACCAACTGTTTTTAGGATTCAACTACCAGGCAATCTCCCATGTGGCAGCCGATTACACGGCCAATTTTCATGTAGGGAACTCCTTCAGCGGTGTTTTGCTTAATGCGCGTACCTATTTAAAAACGAGAATCCCCTCCTACCTGAATGTGCAGGCAGCCTATTCGTTTAAGAAATACTCAGAAAGTCAGTCACTCTTCTACGAAGATGTTTTACCTTCATTTATACAACAAAAAGAAAGTTATATGAAGGTTAAGCTAGGGCTTCCATTTTTAAACAAAGCCAAAGCCGAGCTGGGAGTAGCTTACGGTCACCTTAATGACAGCTATTTTCAGACATCCAATATCTTGTTTCCTAATTCTAAATTTGATAACAGCGTATATAATCTTTTTGCTGTATCACTACGACTGGACCGAAATTCTTTGGATGACAAGCTTTATCCTATTGCCGGTAAACAGCAGTATATTATTGCCCAATATGTAAACGGAGAGGAAAAATATAATCCTGCCAGTACTTCTGCTCAACTTAATACGGCGGATAAACCTCATAGCTGGTTGCAGATTAAGGGACGTTTGCATCAATATCATCAGTTTTCCAACCGTTTTAATCTGGGTTATACGGCGGAAACTGTTATTTCAAGTAAAAATCTGATGAATAATTACACTTCATCTGTCCTTCAGGCTCCGGCATTTACACCAACCCCTCATAGTGAAATCGTTTTTAACGAGGCATTCAGAGCCAATCAATATGCCGCAGTTGGTCTTTCTCCCATAATTAAGTTGAGTAAGCTGGTTCACTTCAGAGCAGACCTCTATTGCTTTGCTCCTTTCTACGAAATTAAGAAAGATGTTATTTCCACCGGGTCCACATATATTGATTCTCCCTATTACGGAAACTTTCTAAGGTCTTTTCAATTTATGGGGGAAACATCGTTGGTAATAAGACTTCCCTTTGCCTCTATCAGTTTGTATGCCAATGGATACAGCTATCCCAAACAAAATTTTAACTTTGGGTTGAATATAGGCTATCTTATCTTTAATCCAAAAATGTTGGATTAAAGGTTAAAAAACTAGCAGAAATGCTTGCAGAAATAAAAGAAAAGGCTACCTTTGCACTCGCAATCACGAAGTAATGGCCGCGTAGCTCAACTGAATAGAGTAGCTGACTACGGA
Organism: Macellibacteroides sp.; assembly: GCF_050251695.1. Classification (NCBI taxonomy): domain Bacteria; kingdom Pseudomonadati; phylum Bacteroidota; class Bacteroidia; order Bacteroidales; family Porphyromonadaceae; genus Macellibacteroides; species Macellibacteroides sp. The sequence continues at coordinate 2,471 of NZ_JBFWMI010000082.1, read as the reverse complement.
TCAGCCGGTTACAGGTTTGAATCCTGTCGCGGTCACACATTCGGAGATATAAATTAATTGGCCACGTAGCTCAACTGAATAGAGTAGCTGACTACGGATCAGCCGGTTACAGGTTTGAATCCTGTCGTGGTCACACATTAATTTAGCGATATTTTACATAATTGATTGGCCGCGTAGCTCAACTGAATAGAGTAGCTGACTACGGATCAGCCGGTTACAGGTTTGAATCCTGTCGCGGTCACAATCATTAAGAGTTGCAATTTAGGTTGCAGCTCTTTTTTTTTGCCCCTAATTGTAATTAAATCCTTTAAGATCCCACTCCATCTGCTTTCAAATTTATACAAGAACCGGATCTCCCATATAATTCCAACAACCTTCTACACAGAACTTAAATTTACAAAAATGAGTCGAGTAGGCCTGAGCATTTCAGCTCAAGCCGCCGAGTAAGCAAGGGGAGTTTCACCCCAAGCTTCTCAATAAACCGTGCGTGAAACTCTCGCTTCACACGGCTTTACTTATTTAACCATTATCAACTGAGACTTGACCTTGTCTTTATTGGTAAATCTTGGTAGAACACCGCATTTCCAATGATAAAAGATAAGTCCTTCTTTTTCTGCAATATGGGCAAGCCATTCTTGAGCAGGGTAGAAACGATTTCTATATCGTTCAAACTTACACATTACCCAGCGTGCTAAGCGTCCATTTAGTGTCTGCATAAACCGTTTCAGTCGAGTAGGATAGAATTTACCATAATAGGTCATCCAACCTCGTACAATTGGGTTTATGTCAGCAGCAAGGTGTTCCAATGTCTGATTTGAATGTCTGTTCAGATGCCAACTGTGTATCGTTTCATTAATTCGCTTCATTGATTTCTGACTGATAGCCGGAAGAAAACCTGTAAATCGATTTCCCTGCTTATCAATAGATTCCCGAGGTTGAAACGTAAATCCGAGAAAATCAAAAGTAACATTTGAATAGCTTTCCTTACGACGACTACTTTTACAATAGACTATTTTCGTCTTCTCTTCATTGAGGTGCAACTTGCAGTTTTCAAATCGCTGTTGAATTTTTGCTTGGAGATATTCCGCTTGTTTAAGACTATGGCAGTGGCAAATTGTATCATCAGCATATCTCTCAAACGGGATGCGGGGAAAGGTCTTCTCCATCCATTTATCGAAAGTATAATGAAGAAACAAGTTCGCAAGAACTGGACCGATCACACTGCCCTGGGGGACGCCAAGGGCTCTGTCAATCCGACTCCCATCTGGTTTTTCATAGGGAACTTTCAGCCATCTTTTTATATACATCAGTATCCATTTTTCTTGCGTATGCCTTTTCAAGGCTCTCAGCAATAGTTCGTGGTCTATTGTATCAAAGAACTTACTAATATCCATATCAAGAACCCAAGCATATCCCCAACAACGTTCACGAGCTTTATTTACAGCATCATGTGCTGAACGATGAGGACGATAAGCGTAGGAATCTTCATGGAAACAAGGTTCGATATTGGGAGTTATCAACATTACAATCGCCATTTGAGCAATACGGTCTGATACTGTAGGGATACCTAATGGACGTTTGCCTCCAGCACTCTTCGGTATTTCAACCAGCTTGACGGAAGGAGGAAAGTAACTACCAGAACTCATTCGATTCCAAAGTTTATAGAGATTGCATCTGAGATCTTTTTCATAATCCTCAAGAGTTACTCTATCAATGCCAGCACTTCCACGGTTTGCTTTTACACGCAGAAATGCATCATAAACCAGTTGTTTCGATATTGATATTGGTTTTGCGTTGTCGTTTTGCATCTTTCTAATTGTTAATCAGTTGTACTATAACGTTACGCTAAATAAGCTGATCCCTTCGCTCCACACCCATTACGGGTACTTCATAACTACTACGAATCAGTCCGCCCCTATTATAAGCATCCGTACTTTCTCCCTTGAAGGTTCTTCCCCTTGGGATTTTCCGTTAACATCTTATAGCAGGTTCCCACGTTCCACATAAGAGCCTCTTTATAGGTCATGCCATCTGTACACCGGATGCCGTAACGACAATAAACAGGTAATCTCGTTACTTATCCCAAAAGAGTGAGAAACTTTTGGTTTTGACATCATCTACGGTTATTTTCGATGCTTCATCAATGGTTCCCTTGCGGTCATCTCCTATAAAGCTACCTGGCAATTTAGATATTGCCTTTTCGTATATTGTTCACTACCTTAACCATGGGGAAAAAGCAGCATATACTGGTTTGCAACCATCTCCTGTAAGACGGTTACGAGGGGCCTGCCCTCATCTCCTATATAGTTGCGAAGCACTTTAGCTGATGCTTCTCGTGGCACAATCTCACAGAACCGTGCGTGACAGTCTCCCGTCACACGGCTCTTCTTATTCAGTCTGATAAGATTACCATTTCTTGTTAGCTGTTGGAGTTACTCCCCACTGCCAGTGGTAAAAGAGTTTAGACTCTT
>NZ_JBFWMI010000081.1:0-14036 GCF_050251695.1 Macellibacteroides sp. | reverse complement strand
AAATTAATTTTAATCTTTTCATTGTATGTAAATTGACGTTTGATCCATTCTTTTCAGATTCGGAATGGACGTATGTGTAATATGGATCAACATGATTGCACAAATGTACAACAATCGTCTTATTTACACAATGGGCACCCGGGGGCAGGCATCAGCAGATGTTTATTATCTGGCCGGAGACTGATTCTCCTTATTGAGTTTGTATCTGCCCGGAAGCTCAATCAGCTTATTGTTGAGAGCTCCCTTCCGACTGATGGCTTTGTCTACCGATTTAGGTCTGAACAGACTTACAGCAGCCTTGGTGGTAACCGATTCGCCGGTGATGAGCTGAATAGCTTTGGCTAGCAGAGGCTCGGCTTCGTCGCCCATAGCGTATCTGTCGAATGGATCGTCCGCCACTTCATAATCCGGTTTAAAGCCGTCCGGCATACAGGCCGTATTTCCGTTTTTGTCGGCGTACCGGTACACCATGGTGTAAATGCCCCAATTCTTTAGTGCGGCATCCGGAGTTTCGTATATATCATCCGGAGTGAATACAATACCGCCGCAGTACTTTCCGGCAGTCTGTTCGCCGATGGTGGTTACCTTGATATAGGGAGAAAGTCCCGTTATGGTAGCTTCGGAGGCTGATGCCGTATTTCCCGATACCAGTACGAACAATCTGCTGAGGTTCAGGTTTGCACTTTCTACCGAGAGATTTACCCTTTTGCTATCTTCATCTTCGTAGTTATAGGTGTAGGAAAAGTATTCATCCAGATCTTCACCCTGTTTTTTCCAATAATCCGTATAGTCATCGTTCCAGATTTGTTTCAGGAATATCTGTTTTCCCGACACAACCGAAGCCGGTGCAAGCATACTGCTCAATATCTGCGAGGTGAGGGAATATCCCCCCAGATTATAACGCAGGTCTAAAATCACATCCGTAACCCCGGAGGCTTTAAAAGACTGCATTACTTCCAGCAGCTTTTCGTGGGATTTAAGGGTGTAATCCGTATAAAAGAGATAACCTATTTTACTGCTTCCTTTGTTAATCACCTTGTAGGTATTTACCGGTTCCTGATACATGGAGACGGCCGTAAGCGATATGGTTTTATTATTCAGACTAATTACATTCCCGTTTAATGCGGCCATTCCGAGGGTGACCGACGAAGAATAGAACAAATCATAATAATTACTTGTAGTTATGTCGGTTCCGTTCATTTGTAAAATCAAGTCGCCTCTTTTCATTCCTGCTTTTTCGGCAGGTGTACCGGGATATACGAACTGTACCACTGCAAAGCATTGATTGGATGATTCAGAGAAAAGATAGACTCCCAGAGAGTACCCGTAAGAGGTACCTTCGCCTGCAAAGCTATCTGTAAGACCCTTTGCATCATCTGTAAGGGAAGTCCATCGGTCGGCCGAGTACCGGATACTGTCCACCATAGCTACCGGATCCTTTATTTTAGTAACATCTACTGATTTGATTGTAGAGCTCCACAGGTATACATCCTGCAGCACATCGATTGCAAACTGCGTAACTTTTTGAGTCTCTTTGGGTACAACTTCTTTTGCGGGTTCGTCGATAGGGTTATCGTCTTTGCTGCAGCTTTGAAAAAACAGGGTTCCAGTGATTGCTGCAAATAAAATGATTAAAATCCGGTAGTTCTTTTGCATACGATTAAATAGGTGTATTATGTGAACTACAAAATTAATATATATTTATTCTCGGCCAACTATTTGCGATCATTGTTGAGCAGGCAAAATAAATTATTATCTGAACTTTCTATATATTTGCATAAAATTTGAAAAGTTTATGGACATACTACTACTTATCGGAGGATTACTCCTTATTCTACTTGGGGCAAACGGACTTACAGATGGGGCTGCTTCCATTGCCAAGCGGTTCAATATTCCATCCATTGTAATTGGTCTTACCATTGTTGCCTTTGGAACTTCCACGCCCGAGCTAACGGTCAGCATATCGTCTGCAATGAAAGGAAGTTCGGACATTGCAATCGGGAACGTGGTGGGAAGCAATATTTTTAATATTCTGTTTATCGTTGGTTGTACTTCCCTGGTGGCACCTATCGTAATTACGCGCAACACACTTCGGAAAGAGATACCCCTTTGCATATTGTCGTCTGTAGTGCTGCTGGTGATTGCAAATGATGTGCTGCTTGATAAGGGCACTTCCAACATCTTAAGTACAACGGATGGGATACTATTGCTCTGTTTTTTCCTGATTTTCCTGTCTTATACTTTTGCTATAGCGCTGGATGGTAAATCTCAGGCAACCGACGAGGAGAATAACATAAAGCAGATGCCCATGCTTAAATCTGTACTATTTATAATCGGAGGATTGTGTGGGTTGGTCTATGGCGGTCAGCTTTTTGTAGATGGAGCCATAAACATTGCCCGTTCATTGGGGGTGAGTGAGTCTGTAATTGGTCTTACTCTGGTAGCATTAGGAACTTCGCTGCCAGAACTGGCCACCTCTATTGTAGCTGCTCTAAAGAAGAATCCGGAAATTGCAATTGGGAATGTAATTGGTAGTTGTTTATTTAACGTTTTCTTTATTCTGGGCTGTAGTTCGGCAATCACACCCATGAATATTTTAGGTATCACTAACATCGATCTGTTGGTGCTTGTAGGTGCAAGTATCCTGATGTGGTTCTTCGGGCTCTTTTTTGCCAAGCGTACCATCAACCGGACCGAAGGAGCTTTCTTTGTATTATGTTATGTAGCCTATACAGTCTACCTGATTTATAATGCATAAATTTCATCAATAAATAAAAAGAGGCACTTCAACAAGGTGCCTCTTTTTATTTATGTGTATGATGAATCAGATTGCAATGTTTGCGGATAAACGTAATATATGCAACCGTAAGCAACAGAATTACAATGCCCAGATACCACCATCGGTAGGGATAAAACAGTTCATAACCGGCAAATATGATAGCTTGTGCAGCAGCATAGATTGCCGATACAAAGATTTGTGGAAAATTCAGCTTGTAAACAATGATCTGGTACACGTACTGAAAATGGGGACAACCCTTTTCCCGATGCCTTATCAATCCATGAATGGCAGATAAAAGAGTATCCATTCCGTATACGAGCAGTAGCACCAGATGGCTTATATCCTGAGTTACCAAAATCAATTTACCAACCAGAAACAGTACGATAAGGCCTATGGATGCAGAGCCCACCATTCCGGAGAAACTTACCGCTTTATATCTGAAATTAAAGAAACTAAAGATAATAATAGATAGTAAAATAATATACAGGAAACGTTGATCAGTAAATGGGGTGAATTTTTGGTTCAGATAGGCCAGAATTATGATAACAACAAAGCTGTAGGCTCCGGTGATACCGTTTATTTTATTCATGTTACGGTACGAATTTATAACTGCAACACATACAACTAAAGCCGGTATTATATACCACAGCGGATAGTCAGTAAATAGGCCTAATTCCATAAACATGAGGAGTAATCCGCAGGAAATGAGTAGCTTACGCTTCCATTCCTTAAGAGGATGCATATCGTTGGCAAATCCTGTAATAGCTGCAACAGTCAAACCTGCAAAGAACCAAGGGTAAGGAAAGCCATACCATATACAGTAAATAAGAGCAGCCATATAAAATATCACACCCCCTCCGCGCCAGGTAGTACGTTGCTGAAAATTCTTTTGTTCCGGACGTACTACCAGCTTCAGTTGATCTGCTATTTTAAAATAAATAAGCTCTGCAACTAAAAGCAACACAGTAATAATTAAATAAATCCACATAGCGTTTACTCTCGTATATGATCAAAAAAAAGAATAGGGAACTCCGATTAACGGTTTTAAACGGTAATTAATAGGACAAATGTGCAAATAATTTTAAAGAAATACACAAAATTATTTAAATATTTTTTGAAACAGATTCGTTTTAATCAATGGGGTGGTTGTGTTATGTTTTTTAGATAGATATGATGTTATTTGTCAGGATAGTTTGCTCTATATGCTAAAGATTGATTTTGAGTAATCAACCTTTAGCAAGACAGGTTTTAACCTGTATAATTATCTTATTAATTGGATTTGTCTTGTTATGGTGCAAGTCGTTCTATGGTCCATGTATTGTCTGCTTGCAGAGTATAAAGAAACCGGTCGTGGAGGCGGCTTTCTCGACCTTGCCAGAATTCAATTCGGTGCGGCGTTACGGCATAACCACCCCAGTTGGCTGGTCTTTCAACTTCGCGACCGATATAGCGCAGTGACTCCTGCATAAACGATTTTACTATTACACCCCGGTTGGGTATAGGATGACTTTGAGGCGATACACGGGCTCCAATCCGGCTCTTATAAGGGCGAGTTCTGAAGTAGGCATCCGACTCCTGTGGTGAAACCTTTTGGGCAATCCCTTCTACATGAACCTGTCTCTCCAGCTGATGCCATAGAAAGGTGAGTGAGATGTATGGATTATTGGCCAGGTGACTCCCTTTGCGGCTTTCGTAGTTGGTATAGAATACAAACTGTCCGTCGCGCAACTCTTTAAGCAGCACACAACGGGTGGAGGGCCTTCCTTCGGGAGATACGGTGCCAATCAGCACGGCTGTAGGTTCGTTTACTTTAGAGGAGATGGCTTCGTCCAGCCATTTACGGAACTGATCCAATGGATTTTCGTTCAAATCCCTTCTTCGTAGTCCTCCTTTGGTGTAATCTCTGCGTATATCGGCTATATTTGTTTTCATTCTGTACGGCATTTGTGTTTGTAAAGCAACAAATCCGGGTCAGTAATAGTTCCGGATCAGGCTCTTTCTTCCTTTTTTATGAAATTTGTTTGTTATTCTGGGTGTCTACAATGGCTGCTACAGTAGCATCTCCGGTTACGTTTACTGCCGTGCGGAGCATATCCAGCGGTCTGTCAATACCCAGAATTAGAGCCAGCCCTTCGGGAGGAATACCCACAGATGCCAGCACCATGGTAAGGATAACATAGCTGCCTCCTGGAATGCTGGGCGTTCCTATGGAAGAGATGATCGTCATTAATATAATCGTAAACAGCTGCATAAGCGTAAGGTCTATGCCTATCACTTGGGCGATAAACAAAACGGCTATTGCCTGATAACAGCTTGTTCCGTCCATGTTAATTGTTGCTCCCACCGGAAGTACAAAAGAGGTAACCTCGTTAGAAACTCCCAGCTTGTTTTCGGTAGTCTCCAAATTGAGCGGCAACGTAGCGGCGCTCGAGCTGGTTGTAAAGGCAAACAGCTGCACCGGATACATCGTCTTGATAAAGAAGTTGGGCTTCATTTTGGTAAACAGATAGATAAGTGTGGGATAGAACACACTTATAAGAAACAAGAGTCCGCCTACTACGGTTATCGCATAAACCGCCAACGCCCCGAACATACTGAGGTTTCCCGAAAAATCGATAACCAGTCCTGCCATAAGAGCCGTAACTCCATAGGGAGCGAACATAATCACAAAGTCGATTACCTTCAATAGAATATGATACAGCGAATCGAACAGCTGTTCAACCGGGACAATCTTTGTTCTCTCGATGCACAGGGCAGCTATCCCGAAAAGAACAGCGAAGAAGATTACCTGCAGCATCTTTCTGTTATCACTTGTTGCAGCCACGAAGTTATCCGGAACCACCTCCTCGAGGAAGGAGAGGGGACCACTGTTCTTCATTGTGTCTGCTTCGGCCTTTTTCTGTGCCACAACAGATTTGTAATTCTCCTGCATGGAAACAACCGTTTGGCGGTCAACGAACTGTCCCGGACGCACAACGAGTCCCAGCGACATACCTACGGTTACAGCAAAGGCAGTAGTGAGCAGGTAGAGAATAATCGTGCGGATACCGATGCGAGAGAATTTACCGATATCCGACAATCCAATCACTCCTTTAACCAGCGAAACAAATACCAGAGGAACGGCAATGAGTTGCAGCAAACGGATAAATACTTGTCCCCACGGACGTACCCAGTTATTTACGAATCCGGTTTGCTGAAATGTGAGAGCTGCGATGCCTATCAGTACACCAGCCAGCATCCCAATCAATATCTTAGCATATAAAGGAACGGCAAATTTAAAGCTCATCTGTTTAATATTAGAGTGATTGTTGATTGGTAAAAATAGAAGAAAGTAAATACATATGCAAGTATTAATGTAAAATAGATACCAAAAAATGCATTTCAGTATCTATTTGGATGTATTTTGCCTGCGGTCTGGTTTTAGGATGCTTAGCCGGGAATCATCGTAACAACCTATAGTTATAATAAAACTACAGCTCCACAATAGCAGGCACTTCGTCCAGCGGATAGTAAGTGGATTCTACCTTGTCGGGATACACCTTCACGATACGCAATCCGGATTTCTCCTTCCCAATCTGCATCCCCACAGCACTGGTGCCGGTTATACGGAAGTTGACGTGTTGACCACTGGAGTTATAGTGAAGGTGGCCGGCAAACTGGTCGCTTACATTGAACCGGTTGAACAGATTGAGGTAATCGTTGCGTTTAGCCAACGGGAAGTTATCGTACTTATCGGCTTCATCTGCCGAGTGCACAAAAACAGGATGGTGACCAAACAATATGCGGTGGGTGCATTTTTGTGAGTTCTCCAATACTTTGGTAAGCCACACAAGTTGGGATTGTTCTGCCTCTTTTACGTCTGCCCAGATAATCTGGGTGTTGATGCCTATAAAGCAGGTACCGTTCATCTGGAACGAGAAACAATCGTAACCGTAGGTGTCTATGTAACCGGCAAGAGAGGTGGAGGTTGGCTGCTGACCAACATCATGGTTTCCGGGAGTCAGGTATACGGGAATGTCTTTGCGCAGAGTGGCAAGGATGCGTTTAAATTCTTTTATTTGATCGGCGTTGTTGCCATCGTTTACCAAATCGCCTGTCACAACTACAAAGCCCGGATTGAGTTTGTTTATTTGTTTAACAGCCTTTTCCATCAAGGCAGTCTCCTTATCGAATGAGGCGTTTTTGTTGATCATCCCGAACTGAGGGTCGGTAAGTTGAATAAAATAGAAGGGAGTTTGTGCAGATATACCCAGAGAAAAGAGTATGCCCAATAAAAAGAGTGTCGTTTTTTTCATATACATATCGGTATGTTTAAAAGTTTGCCGGTAAAGATAAATTAAAATAATGATACTGATTAGGGAAATTCGTTATCTTTAGCCTTGTAAATTTACGAAACGAACGTGTATGAACTACGGATTGAACGACAGGATGCCTTTATTTCCCTTGCTGCTGTACGGTTTACAGTGGTTGGTGATATCCATTCCATCCATCATTATATTAGGTGCGGTAACTGCCTCGATGAATCAGGAGGGGGCAGCCCAGCAGATTCTTTACATCCAAAAATTAGTTGCCACAGTGGGAGGGGGACTTATTATCCAGATGCTGTGGGGGCATCGTCTGCCTTTGGTGATGGGACCGGCTTCGGTGTTGTTGGTGGGGATTATTTCGGCTACTGCAGCTCATGCCGATGCCGTAAATACAGCCATCGTATTGGGAGGTGCTTTGTTGTTCGGCTTGGGTATAAGTGGGATGTTCGATAAAGTTCAGTCGGTTTTCACTCCCCGTATTGTGGCTGTTATCCTTGCATTGATCGCCTTCACCTTGTCGCCCGTCATCGTACACATGTTGTTTGGCCGCACAACCGATGTGCTTTTCAATTTTATATTGGCCCTTTCGCTTTCGCTGGTTATGATCTACCTTAACAACCGGCTTCCGGGAATGTGGCGGTCGATGGTGGTTTTTATGGGATTGGTTGTCGGAACGGCGGTCTGCTTCCTGGTGAAAGGTCCGCAGTTCCCTGCCGAGATCGGCTCTGTGTCTGCGTTTTCGGCCGATTGGTTTGATTTTAGCTTCCAGCTTGACGGCGGGGTGTTACTCTCTTTTCTTTTCTGCTATATGGCGCTGATTGTAAATGAACTAGGCTCCATTCAATCGGTTGGACAACAGATCAAAGCCGATAAGCTGAATGAACGGAGCAGGAGAGGCATCTCGGTAACAGGACTATTTAATTCACTGTCGGGATTGCTCGGAGTGATCGGTCCGGTGGACTACTCCTTAAGTCCCGGTGTAATAGCAGCCACCGGTTGTGCCTCCCGGTTTCCACTGATCCCTGCCGGAGTGGGGCTAATCATGATAGCCTTCATGCCTTCGTGGCTGGTATTTATCAGTGCTATTCCGGAGGTTATTCTGGGTACAATTTTGTTGTACCTTATGGGTTCGCAGCTTACAGCCGCCCTACAGATGATGGCTCGTGAGAAATCGGTTTCTTCCTTCAACAGCGGTCTGATTATCGGTTTTCCGCTCATGGTTGCCCTTGTAATCTCCTTTGCCCCTGAACAGGCCCTTGCAGAATTACCTCCGCTTATCAGACCTATTCTTGGGAATGGATTCGTAATGGGAACCCTCACCGTCCTGCTTTTAGAACACGTAATATTCAAAGATGAAAAGAAGAGCTTCTGATGTGCATATATTTTTATAATGCTGAAAATCAGTAGTGATGTTTATATAACGTACTTATACTTTAAGTTGTTTAATTGTTACAGAACACTTGTGATTTAAAGATTAAAAGAGGTTTTGATCTATAGCTTTTGCTTTTTAGTGGCTTAATAATATAAATTAAGTAACACAAGTAGTACCTCTAATGATTAGTATCCAAATTCTATTGAAGAAACTTACAATAATGTCATGTATACTTTAAGGATAAAAAGAAGAGCTTCTAACGGATAGCTCGGTTATTCTTAGAAGAGTAATTGTGTTAAAAGTGTTTCTGTTTAAAAGAGGTGCTTCCAATAACCACCAGCTTCGGTATTTATAAAAGAAGTGTAAATTAAAAATACCGATTATTTGTTTTTTTCAAATTTATATCCTATGTTTGCTACCGAAACCTAGCCGTAAGCCTTACTCTCTTTCATGGGGGCACGTGATACGGATATTATAAAGAATTTCTCCCCTATTTGATCCTATTATTATATGACTGACAAAACGATGCTTTGTCGGAATTCATTTGTTTTCCTTATGATTTAAAATAATTAATATGGATCGTAGAAATTTTATTGAACGTCTTACCATGGGAGGAGGAGCACTTGCCACATCTTCTTTGATGGGGTTTTCTGTTCCGGAGAATCAACAGACAAAACGTATTAAAAGAGAGGAGTCGGACCAGAAGCTTACTGCCGATGTAGTGATAATAGGTGCCGGTCTGGGAGGTTGTGCTGCTGCTTTTTCTGCTTTACGCAACAACCTTACGGTAGTGCTTACCGAAGAGACCGATTGGGTAGGCGGACAGCTTACGCAACAGGGCGTTCCACCCGACGAGCACATGTGGATTGAAACACATGGCGCCCCTCAGCTTTACCGCGACTTCAGAACAGCTATCCGTGCGTATTATAAAAAAAACTATCCGCTTACAGAGCAGGCTAAGGCCGTTCAGTACCTCAATCCGGGTTCCGGATCTGTGTCTAAGCTCTGTCACGAACCCCAGGTAGCCGTAAGCGTACTTATGGAGATGATGGCACCTTATATCAGTGCGCAGAAGCTGGTTCTGCTTACGGAGCACAAAGTAGTGAATGCTGCTGTGGAAAAGGATGAGGTGCGTTCCGTAAATGTGAAGAACCTCCGCAACAAGCAGACCGTAACACTTTCCGGATCATATTTTGTGGATGCCACCGAGTTGGGCGACCTGCTGCCACTTACGGGTACCGAGTATGTTACGGGTACCGAATCGAAGGCGCAGACCAACGAGTTGCATGCTCCGGACAAGGCAAACCCCAAGAACAACCAGGCGTTTACAATGTGTTTTGCCATAGACTACGCACCGGGAGAAGATTGGACCATCAAAAAGCCGGCTGAATACGACTTCTGGAAAGAGTTTGTTCCCAAGATGAGAATTCCATGGTCTGGTAAGATGATCGGGTTGCACTATTCGGATCCGCGTACGCTGAAGCCTAAAGAGCTGGGTTTCCACCCCGACGGTCGGCAGACTGGCAGTATGCTGAATTTATGGAACTACCGCAAGATTATAAACCGTGAGAATTTTGTTCCTGGCTTCTACAAAGGAGACATAACCATTGTAAACTGGCCGCAGAACGATTATGTGCTGGGTGATATCGTAGACGTAAGCGAAGAGGTGTTCAACAAACATGTGTACAGAGCCAAACAGCAGAGTCTTTCGCTGTTATACTGGCTGCAGACCGAGGCTCCGCGTCCCGATGGGGGCAAGGGTTGGCCGGGCGTACGATTGCGTAAGGATATAATGGGTACGGACGACGGACTGGCAAAGTATCCCTATATTCGCGAAGCAAGACGTATCAAGGCTTTGTTTACCGTGTTGGAAGAACACGTAGGTGCCGAAAACCGTGCTAAGGTTACGGGGCAGACTACCGGACTCACGTCTGCACCTTTCTACGACAGCGTAGGGGTAGGGTATTACCACATCGATCTTCACCCCAGCAGCGATGGAGAGAACTACCTCGATTTCGGTTCGTTGCCTTTCCAGATACCTTTAGGATCACTTATCCCGGTTCGCATGAAGAACATGCTTCCGGCCAACAAAAATATCGGTACGACCCATATAACCAACGGTTGTTTCCGTCTGCATCCGGTAGAATGGAGCATCGGCGAGGCTGTGGGAATGCTGGTATCATATTCGCTGGATAAGAAAGTCACACCACGTAACGTACGCGAAAACGCATCCATGTTGAAAGAATTCCAGGATTTTATCCGTTCGCAAGGTATCGAAACCGAATGGAAAAAGGCCTGATTGCTTTAACAATCAGATAAAGATCGGATTACAAGCCAACTGAATTGCAACGGATCTCAATAGGATAACAATCAGATTAAACGAATAGCAATCAGATAACGATTAGCTAACAATCAGATAGCACGAAGGAGGATACTTGTCTTACGATGGGTATCCTCTCTTTATTTCGAAAAAACAGTTGTGGGCTATGATTGCCCCCTCTGTTTTATTCCAAAGCAACCAGCAGCGGGTAATAATTGCATTCTTTGCTTTATTTCAGGAAAACTGCTGTAGGTAAAGTTGTTTTAACTACTTTTGTAGCATTATATGAAGCTGCAAGTTCCTCAACAATGATAAATAAAGAGATAAAAATGTCGCACCTCATGGCAGGTGTAACATCTATAGTCTGGGGTACAACCCTGGTGTCTTCCAAAGTCTTATTGCATTACGGTCTTACACCGGCACAAATAATGCTGTACCGCTTTATAATAGCCTACCTCTTTTTGTGGATATTGTATCCACGCACCCACCGTATTAAAAGTGTGAAAGACGAACTCTCTTTTCTTTCCATCGGCTTTTTTGGCGGTACGTTGTACTTCCTTCTGGAAAATACGGCGCTGGAGTACACACAGGCTACCAATGTGGGACTTATCTGTGCCACAGTTCCGTTGCTTACGGCTATGCTGGCCCATCTGTTTATGAAAGGAGTCCGGCTGAGTCGTTATATCCTTGCCGGATCCATCCTATCTCTTGCCGGAGTTGCCCTGGTGGTGTTTAACGGTAATTTTATCCTCAAGCTCAATCCGCTGGGCGACCTGCTCACCTTTGGAGCCGCCTTCAGCTGGGCGGTTTATTCCATCTTGATACGTCACATCAGCGGACGATACAACGTGCTGTTTATCACCCGTAAACTCTTTCTGTACGGACTGCTCACCTTATCGCCTTACTTCCTGTTTCAGCCTTTCGGAGCACCGCTCAAAACCCTTCTGATACCCGAAGTTGCGGCCAATCTGTTGTTTCTGGGAGTGATAGCCTCTTCGCTGTGCTACGTAATGTGGAGTGTGGCCATCAAGAACCTGGGCCCGATAACCACCAATAATTACATCTATCTGCTCCCTTTTATAACCATGCTAACGGCTGCCGTAGTGCTTGATGAAAAGATCACGATGTTTGTAATTATAGGAGCGTTGCTTATTATCGGAGGGGTATGGTATGCCGAAAACGGACATAAGGTGGTGCTTCGAAGCAAAAGGGTGCTGAACAGTTAAGGCTTCCTTTCTGTTTATTAGCTATAATCCGGATAATATGAAACTTTATATACGAAATATGGTCTGCAACCGCTGCATCATGGTGGTGCGGTCGGAGTTGGAAAAGGCCGGCTTCAACCCTCTGCACGTAGGGTTAGGCGAGGTTGAGCTGGAAGGAGAGCTCTCCGATACAGAGAAAGTGAGCCTGAATAAACGGCTTGCCGCGCTGGGCTTTTCGCTGATAGACGACAAGCGGAGCCGTATCATCGAGAAGATAAAGAATCTTATTACGGAGCTGGTTTATCAGAAAAACAACGAACTTAGGTCCAACCTGTCTGATTACCTTTCCGATGCACTGCGGGCCGACTATTCATCACTCAGCAACCTGTTTGCTCAGATCGAGAATACCACCATCGAACATTACTATATCGCCCAGAAAATAGAACGGGTGAAGGAGTTGCTTGTGTACGACGAGCTGTCACTCAGCGAAATTGCCGATATGTTGCACTACAGCAGTGTTTCCCACGTAAGCAAGCAGTTTAAGCAGGTTACGGGTCTGACCCCTACGCACTACAAACAACTCAAGGAAAATAAACGCCGCCCCCTGGACGAACTCTGAAACTATACAAATCGTTTCCATAATTGTATAACGCAGATTCCCTCTTTACATCGGATATTTGCAATAAAAAAGAGAAGATTATGAAACATACGTATCTGGTTACAGGAATGAGTTGCAACGGTTGCCGCACAAGGGTGGAGAAGGCCCTTAATACGGTGGACGGTGCAACGGTAAATGTCACTTTGGATCCGCCGCTGGCAACTGTGACTGCCGATAAAGAGATTGAGTTATCCCAACTGCAACAAGCCCTGCGCGAAATAGGACATTATGAACTCTCGGAGACTGAGTTGGACGAAAACGGCATGCCCCCTGCCTGCTGCAGCGGACATGCCCATTCACACACCTATCCGGTGAAGACCGTCTCCAGCAGCAGCGAAGGTATCTATTACTGCCCCATGCAGTGCGAGGGAGATAAAATGTACAACGAGCCGGGCAGCTGCAAAGTGTGCGGTATGGACTTAGTGGCGGCTGTTACCGCTGGTGACGACGAGGAGGACAGCTCCTACACCTCCTTAAAAAGGAAATTCAAGATCGCTTTACTCTTTACCATCCCCATCTTTGTACTCTCCATGGGCGATATGCTTCCGGGCAGACCCGTATCATCGGTATTGCCTCATACATTGAACAACTGGCTGCAGTTTGCACTTTCGTTGCCGGTGGTGTTCTATGCTGCATGGATGTTCTTCCAAAGAGCCTGGGTGTCGGTAAAAAGCTGGAATCTAAATATGTTCACCCTTATCGGTCTGGGTGCCGGAGCCGCCTTTATCTTCAGTCTGGTGGGACTGTTGGCGCCGGACCTGTTCCCCCATCAGTTTACCGGCCACGGCGGAACAGTGCACCTCTATTTCGAATCCACCACGGTAATCCTCACATTGGTATTGCTCGGTCAGCTGCTGGAAGCCCGTGCACACAAGCAGACCACCAGCGCCATCAAGGCCCTGCTTAAACTGGCGCCTACGGAAGCTACCCTGGCCGATGGCACCGTGATACCGGTGGATCAGATAAAGAAAGGCGATATCCTGCGGGTGAAGCCGGGCGAGAAGATCCCGGTGGATGGCATAATAACCGAAGGCCAGGCGGTGGTGGATGAGTCCATGATTACCGGCGAACCTGTTCCGGTGGATAAATCCACGGGTAGCAGGGTGAGTGCCGGTACCATCAACAGTACCCGTTCCTTCCTGATGCAGGCCGAAAAGGTAGGCTCAGAGACCTTGTTGTCCCAGATCATTGAGATGGTACGTACAGCCAGCCGTTCACGGGCACCCATCCAGAACCTTGCCGATAAGATAGCCGGGTACTTTGTGCCGGTCGTGTTCATCGTCTCCGTTATCACCTTTATCGTATGGGCGGTTGCCGGTCCGCAGCCCTCCTACGTATACGCCTTTGTGAATGCCCTGGCGGTACTTATCATTGCCTGCCCCTGTGCCCTGGGAC
>NZ_JBFWMI010000080.1:0-14120 GCF_050251695.1 Macellibacteroides sp. | reverse complement strand
AAACACCTTTACAAGATCTGTTTGATAAGACTAATTTCAATGATGTCAAAGATCAATTTAATCCCCTTATTCCGGGGTTGTTTGATTAATTATTAACTCGTCCCGATTTTAACGGGACACTAATGATATCAATTCACAAATAACTTTATTGCATAATATGATATCATAAGAAAACTTTTCAATTTCCTTAGTATCTAGTTTTGTTTTTAGGGCATATAATTTTCTTACTGTCGTCAAGTTGATCTGATGATGGGTATGTACTTTCGACACATTGCATATTTCTTCCAATGCCTCTAATGCTTGAGCATTTCCATCACAAGCATAAATATTTATTACTTTAGGAGAAGACAAATATTTTGTAATTGAAGTTATAACACCAAAGAGTTCACCACCAGTACCGCAACCAATATCCAAAATATTAATTACATTCTGCTCATTAAGCATATTCAGATAAGACTTATTACTCAAAATATTATCGTATATACAAAATGTTTCTGCATAACTCCTTGGAAAGTATGTTCCCAAATAAACCTTGATTTCATCCTGATTTAAATCGAGATTATACTCATAACGATTATGTTCTGGAGCATACGATGCCTGCATGTTTGAAAATAAAAAAATGTCTAACCAATGCGGTAATACAGTTTTGCATTTTCTAGGACTTAGTATTTTAGGAGCAAGGACTTGACTGGAGAGATCGATATCTGTAGATGATTGTTGTATTTCAGTAACATCAGAAGTTTCAATAGCTATATCATCCATATTTGGCCCGTCCTGCCAATATATCAAATTAGTATTAAATTTCTGAACAACATGATTTGTGAACTTGCTCAGTTTTTGACAATAGGATTCGATATTACTGCCTTCTAACACTATAATATATTTCTGCGATAAATGAATATCATGTTCTTCGAACAACGCATAAGCATCACGGCTTTTGACTACAAATACCCTACATTTACCTTCTCCTATTATTGTTTTAACTATTTGATTTACAAAAGAAGTTAACCCTTGTTTTTCCTCGTCCATAGATTCTTCATCGGCGATAACATTAGACAGAATTGAAAATGATTTATCTTCATGAATTTTCTGTTTAAGAGTTTCGTTTAAGGAATATGGTTCTTCTTGACTATTGCAATCAACACTCAAAACAGTATCATCCTTCAAGACTTCAATATTACTATAATTATTATCAAGGTAGTCTTCATCAAGTGCCATCTTGTCGACTAATTCTAGAATATCGTTGTTAGATAGGTTCGTTGTCTTACTTGTTATATCTTCGACTTTTTCAATAAAAGAAGATTCATCACAAATATGTAACCAACTTTGCGTTTTTTGAGATAATCTGTTTTCTAATATTATAGGCTGGTGAAAAACAACAAGAGCAGCAACGTTTTGCAATGTTTTAGCGGACAATACATTCCCATCTTTTAAACCCCTTTTAATTGCAACATGGTTTATATTGGCCTGCTGATAAACTGATTTCCTAGAACCACCTTTAATGATGGTTCCATCTGACAATTTCCAATTACCATTATCAACAGCAATAACAGTACCACCATAATTTTTAAATTCAACGCACATGATTGCATCATTCTTAATCAGAATGCCATCAAGCTCACAATCATAAATATTATAGTTAGCTATAAAAATACACAAGCCTTCATTTTCTGCATACAAAGACTTAAGTTGCTTACAGATAGCTCTGTATTGCTCACGTTCTGCCGTGTGTTCATAATCTGAAAACTTGTAAACTAAGAGAGCCATTATATGAATGCTTTAGTTGATTTTATTAGTTGTACTGACCAATAATTCTCGAATATCAATCCCGAGAAACTCAGCAATTCTTGCAAGGGTTTGCAAATCAGGTTGAGTGGTATTAGTGCACCACTTTGAAACGGTTACAGGATCACGACCAATCTTTTCTGCTAACCAAAGATTGGTTTTATCCGCTTCTGCCAATGCCGCTTTTATTCTATTAACTTTTGCCATATTAATAAATTAACGTTCAATGCAAATTTACTAACTTTCGATGAGACGAAGGCAATTTCATAATAAATATTCTTATATACTCCAAATATTTTCGCAAACTGACCAATAATTAGGAAATATCGAATAATTTGACTACTATTAAATTATCGATATTATACTTTTAATTAACTATACGAACTTTTCAATGACGATATATAATGCTATTCATTTAGCTGAATAAATAAATCTTGATTTCGTAATACGTTATCAAGATTATTTCGTAACTTTGTGCCCAACTTATGAAGTTTTGGAGCAATGAAGGAAATAAACGATAAAAAAGGACATGGTGGCAAGCGAGCAGGAGCTGGCAGACCTAAAACGAGTTTTAAGACTTATTCTTTTAAAGCAGATGAAGAAATATCAAATATGATAGAATCTCAGCAGAACAAAACGCAATTTATACAAGATTGCATTCGTACAACGGTGAACCTGCAGCAGATGCCCACTGATAATCCCGACTTTTCAAAGTTGGGTGAAGTGATTCCTGCAGGTCGAATGATGGAAGCTCATATACCATTTTTCGATATAAAATTGGTGGCAGGATTCCCAATTCCGCTCGATAATACAGAAATTTCTCAGGATATAGATCTTCTGAGAATGCTCTGTCCACACCCTGATGCCAGCTATTTGGTAAAAATTCAGGGTAACTCCATGATAGAATCTGGTATTCATGATGGAGATATGATTATCGTGGACAAGAGCCAACGCAATCCTGATAAGAACCAGATTGCCGTGTGTGAGCTAAATGGCGAATACACCGTAAAACGTGTTCAACAGATTAATGGAAAACGCTATTTGGTACCGGCTAATCCAGAGTTTCCAATGATGGAAATTATGGAGGGTGACAGCTTTAGCGTTTGGGGTGTAGTTACGTTTATCATCAATAAGCCCAAGTAGAAATGATTGCCCTTGTAGATGCAAATTCGTTTTTCTGCTCGGTTGAAAAAGTCTTTCATCCGGGCCTTGAAGGTAAACCAACTTGTGTTTTGTCTTCGAATGACGGGTGTATAGTGGCTTTGACTCCAGAGGCAAAAGCCATTGGTTTGCATCGAGGCGATCCAATCTTTAAAGTCAAAGATATTGTTGAACGCAACAAAGTGGCAATCTTCTCCACCAACATGCAACTCTATGCTGCAATGTCCAAGCGTATAGTCAACATACTGAGAAGCTCGGTTGAAAAAGTAGAACAGTATAGTGTAGATGAGTCATTTGTTTACCTAGATGGGTACGAGAAGCATTATAACCTAGAAGATTATATGCGTAAACTTATCCAGAAGGTAAAGCTTTATACAGATATTCCAACCAGCTGTGGCATAGCTCCAAGTAAGACCCTGGCCAAGATGGGAAGCAAGTTCGCCAAGCAATATAAAGGTTATAACGGTGTCTGCCTGATAGACACAGACGAGAAACGACGAAAGGCTCTCGAAATCTTCGACCTTGCCGATGTATGGGGCATTGGCAGAAGAACATTCGAGAAACTTAACTACTATGGCATTCATTCTGCACTGGAACTAGCAGACAAGAAAGAGAGCTGGATAAGAAGCCATTTCAACAAGCCAATGTTGCAAACATGGATGGAACTTAATGGAGTGCCTTGTATAGATACAACCGAGGTAAAGCAACGTCAGACCATCTGCACATCAAGAAGCTTTGGAGATATGGTGGGTGACCTCACATCACTGAAAGCTTCCATTGCCAACTTTGCCAGTAGTTGCGCAAACAAATTGCGTGGTCAGCATTCTGTTGCAGGAAGCGTAACCGTATTCATCGCAAGCAACTATTTCCGTGAGGACCTGGAACAGTATAGCAATGGAGCCACCTTCAACTTTGCCACTCCTACCTCAGATACTCTGGAGATAACAAATGCAGCAATGATGCTATTAGAATCAATGTACCGAAATGACATTCGCTACAAGCGCTCAGGAGTCATCTTGAGTGACATCCATAATGATTTGCCAATCCAGCAGAACCTCTTTGATGAAGTAAAGAATCGTATGGACAGACGCAAGCTTATGGCTGCTATAGATAATCTGAACCAAAGATATGGTGTTAAAAGTATTCGTCTAGGCATTGAAGGAACCGAAAAACAAGCTTGGCACGTCAAAAGTGAGCATAGAAGTGGAAACTATCTCACGGACATCACTGAAATTCTGACGATCAAAGTTTGATTTGACTACTTTGCATACTGTTCCCAAAATTCGACCTCTTTCTTATTATCCAAAGCTTCGTATGCAGTACAGAATTCAAGTGCAATTTCTCTACGATATTCCTGTAATGTCTGAGGATCATTAGCCGCATGTTTCAAACAGACAATGGCTTCTTTATATTTTTCAAGCTTGTTTAGAGCCATACCAATAAAATACATATTAGCATATTCTTCAACTTTATTTCCTTGCTTGACACATAAATCATCGATTTTGAAGCCCACAGAAACAATCTTCTCATAATCCTTCTTCATAAAGAACCCATATTGAAGATACTTATAACCTTCAATATTAGAACTATCTAATTTGGTTACAGCAGTTGAATAAGTAATTGTTTCATCGGCTACGTTGTGTTCCGCAAATAATCGGACTGCACTTAAATAATTCTCTATAGCTTCTTTAGTTTCACCGTCCTGAGCGAATAATTCACCTAAGAAAATATAGGGTCTGGCATAGTTAGGGTTTATCTTTATAGCTTCTTGATATGACTTGACAGCGTTATTCTTATCTCCTTTCAACCAATAAATACCACCAAGTGTATTATAGAACATATGCTTATTGTCAGCACTCTCTGGCGTATTTAAAGCATCGTGGACAACCTTAATTGCGTCATCATAATGACCTTGTCCGCCTAAAATCTCTGCTTTTACTAAACTCAGATTCTTTATATTTTTGGATTCTGCCTTTTCTAGCCAAATAGCTGCATTTTTCCAATCACCCTTGCTATAGTAGTAAGTCAATGAATCAGATATTACTTCATTTGTCTGACCTGTAGCTTTACCACCACAAGAACAAAAAACAAAAGAAAAAAGAACTCCAAAAGTTATTACTGTGCTTTTCATTATTCTAAATATTTTGCCAAATTAAAATATAAAAGTGGATGATAAATATTATACCATCCACCGATTCTCAACGTTTACTACTATCTCTACCGCTGTAGAGATTTCATTTTGTCTCGAAATCTCGCACTGCAAAAGTATGGTAGAATGGTCATTCAACCAAGCGAATGAGCTGGTTTCTAAAATATTATTCTCTTATCTTGACAAATCGGAAAGATATGGTTCCCAGAACATATAAAAGGGACAAGTTTTACCACTAAGTGTAGTCAGTGATTAGCCAACTACACTTTATAATTTTAGATACGTCCTTCATCAGAATAGCTATAATACTCGTCTCCTGCGAAGATGAGATGGTCCAAAAATCTAATTCCACAAGCATCACAAATCTTCTTTAGTTTATCTGTGGTTCTATCATCGTCAAGGCTAGGCTTCCTTGACAAACTTGGGTGGTTATGGCAAACAATGACACTAGCTGCACAACAAAGCAAAGCCTCTTTCATAATTACTCTAGGGTCAGCTGCTGTGAATGAATGTCCACCTTGGAAAAATCGTTGAGCCTTCAAAGGTCTGCCGGCTGTATTTAGAAAGATTGCCCACATTTCTTCAACCTGTAAACCATAAAGATGTGGGTACATTATTCTGTAGATAGACTCGCTACCCGTGATAGTCGTTACCTCCTTCTTGCTCTGAACGTCTCTCTTGTAGAGTTCGATAACAGATAGAGCAAATTTCTTCTTTGCTGGACTAAGGGAACGAACAAAATCATCAAAAGAGATATTTGGATTAGCTTCATCGGCTGCTCTCTCTGATAATGTACACATGAGTTCTTCGTTTGAGTACTCACGCAAATCGGCTGAATATAATACTTTCATGTTGCTTGGATTAAAATTATTCTTGAATCATGAGCTGCTGGGAGTTGAGCCTTTATTGAAAGATTTCTCCCCGTATGCAGTTTTTTTTATTTTTCCGTCGTCTGTCGCCGTCGGTAAGTTTCACCTTTATACGGCAATAGAAGGTGTTGCCAGCTGAGTAAAGCAAAGGTTTAAAGCGCAGAATACTACCTGAAAGTGTGGAGATTGTGTCCTTTAACCTGCAAGGCTCCGACCTTTGCGTTCAGAAGGAAACATTTACCTTCGCCGTGAATAAAGGTGTTACTGGCGGTGATTGCTGTACGATATAATATGCTGCATTCGGGAATAAGAGAAATGGATTATAAAAGAAAAATGTATGGAAATTCCTATCCATACGCCTATACAACAGTATATTAGCAAAATGAAACTTTGGCGTTTTACCCAAAATACTGAATCTTTGCAGTCGTTTTGAAAAATAAAAAGGTATGGAACAGAACGATATAAAAGAAGAGTGCAACTGTACATGTGGAAGTGAATGCGGTGGCGAATGCCAGTGCGGTCACTGTGAATGTGGACATTGCCATTGTGAAGATGAAGCTGAAGCTAAACCTAAAAATGAATTTTACCCAGATCTGCCCCGCATGATGTGGGACGCAGATGATTTTGCTGATTGGGATTAACCATTCATAGCAAAGCTATCTGAATCAATATAAAAGTAAACTGGCATCAGCACCAGTCAAAGAAAAAAGTAGCCCACCTGAGATTGAAATCAGATGGGCCATATTTTTGCTTACAGGATAATAACCTCGTCACGATAGGCTACTATTTCAGCTCCGCTTGTTATTCTGACAACTAGCTGAATGCCATAGTCGGCAACAATTTGCCCTTCTGTGTAGCCTCTATATGGCTCTAGCAATGTGCAATGAGCCCCGATTATTTCAGTGTCTTCTTCATATTCGTACATAATCAAAATGCTTTAGGTTAATATCTTATTTCCCATTCTCCCTGTGAATAGATGCGGAACGAAACGTATTCGTTGGCAAGCTCGTGGCTCAGAACACGAATATAAACTTTGTTCGGCTCGTCTAGGCTCTTGATAAGCCCATCAATGAGTTCTGAAGGATATTTCCACTTGGATTCAAATTCAGCGTCAATAAACTCATCTTCACGCATAGAATAGCAAGTGAAGAAATTGTCCGATAGAAACTTCTCGATGCGGTCGAGGTCTTTCTCACACTCAGTGTTCGCATAGAACAGATTGGTTGCATAATTTGCCATAATCTCAGTATTATATAAGTTCAACGATTTTATCTACCTTACCTATAAGGATGTTGCGAAGAGCAGTCTTATCAGTCGCATAATACTCGGTAATTCTCCCATATTGGCGTACCCAGTAGAGGTGAACTGCATCAGTGAAGTCGAATAGCCATCCCATTACAGGTACGCCACGACGTGAATAGGTATTGTGGTTGATAGCCTCAGTCAGCCAGTTCTTCTCGCTTCTGTCAAGTTTCTCACCATTATTAAGTCTCTCACGCAGTTGGTAGGCTTTACAGCCATTAAGGGTGCTCAACGCAGGAACATCCCACTCAACAAATTTTCTTGTATAGTCCATATGGTTGTTTTGTTTACTTCCCTATATTTAAATCTAAACTTTCGGGATTGATTAAAAATTTGATGCTCACAAAAGGTGTTATGGTTCGTCATGCAAAGTTTTCTGTTCAAATACAACCTGTATAGGTGGAGATTTTAACAAGAAACCAGTAAGGCTTGACCTTGCAATGAAGAAGACATAACAAGTACCTTTGCAGCTAATTCTTATCAAATCCCAGAAAGTGATTTATCAAGGATAAAATATAAGAGTACACATGCACTCCATAAAAGAGTTAGTGAGAACGTAACAAGACCAGTGAAAAAAGAAAATAACCCCTTGCTACGGGTTTACAAGTTTAGGTTTAGCTTATATGTATATAAGAGTGAATAGACTTAAACCTTAAACTCATTATGAACAGATTGAGATATTTCTTTTTTGACTGGTTAATCTAATACGACCAATCAAAAAAAAGAAAGTGAGTTTAAGGTTTACCTTTTATGTATATAAGAATATTAAACCTAAACTCTAAACTTGAAATAGAGAGCATAGGAACTCTTGCAGAAATAACAGAATATAGTTCCATGTATGGTATGTTTAAACACTTCTGCAAATACAATCAACTGGCAATCAATAAATAAAGGACAAACACTTATAAAAGTTTGCTTATTCGATTAAAGCAGTTTGATGAACGATATAGTTCCGCCTCACTTTTGCATGCAGAAATGGTTGAATATATTTAGGTGGAAAGTGTGGTGACATATTCACCGAGTAGAAATTGGACCATTGGTTGCACCACCGGTTGCACTACCGGTTGCACTACCGGTTGCATGCTCATCTTTAGAGAACAAAGTTTACAAACAACCATATTACATTCTGTGAAACATTTCATCACTAGTAACACAGCCTTCGATACTCTTTTTTTACTGGAACCTAACAGGATGTTCTACTAGATAACGTATGTGTGAGGATTTTATTAGTTATTTATGTCTCTAAATCAACAAAAATAACTACCTTTGCAATAAGCAGTTAGAGAAAGATTATCACTAGTGTCCACTAAAATAAATTAAGAGTTAATTGACCATCTTCAGTATCACATACAGGCTCATTAGCAAAGAGTTCTTTGATCGGATTCTTGTCAAACAGGGAAGCGCTCAAAATTCGCAACACTTCGTATGTCGTCCTATGCGATTTAAGGTCATGCTCTATAATAGCTACCATGCAATAAGCTGTGATAGCGGTAAATATCTGGATTCTTACAGCACTTTCAGTTGTCCCCCAGAAGGACTTAATCTTAAGATGTTGCTTAATCCATTTAAAAAAGAGTTCCACTCGCCAACGATATTTATACAAGAGGGCAACTTGCAGAGCAGGTATTTCCAAGTTGTTGGTCAGGTAGACAAAAGTTCGGTTCAAATCAGCTGCATAGTAGACAACTCTGCGAAGTTTTTCCGGATACTTCTTGGCAGTGTTGTAACCTGTCAGTTCTATAAGTTGATCAGAGAGTATGCCATTTTTATTATGGTTGACATCAAGTTCTTCAAGGATTTCATATTGGAGATTCCCTCTTTGCCGTATAACAAAAAACGATTCAATCTCTGTAATATGAAAGAGTCTCTTCAAATCAAAATATCCACGGTCAAAAATGTAATAAGCCCCTGGCTGATAAGGAATAGAGTTCATTGCATTCTGATCATGAAGCTTTGCTTGAGTAACATGTATGTACGTGGGTATGTCTGTTTCAACATCGTAAAGCGTATGCATTTTGATACCAGCCTTAGTGTGTCTGAACTTTGCCCACCAGAAGACACGCAAACAAAGGTCGATGGTGGTCGAGTCAAAGGCATATACCTGTCCGTCTATCTCAAAATCTTTGTTGATTCGTTTCTTTCTTGCAATATCAATCATCCGATAAGCAAACTCCTCAAAGATTTTGGGTTCTCGTCGTTCGTTGACTTTTGCAAGATTACTTCTCGTTACATGCTTGCCAAAGCCAAGATGATACGCTTTGCTTCCATGAGCTGCGAGAGTTGTCACAAGATCACGAAGACTGTCACGGTTACTCAACTGCCCGAACATCATTACGAGGAGTTGATTCCAGCACGTAAAGTGCTTCACATATTTGTTACCTTCGTATTTCATGACAATTGCATCAAAAACTCTTTGAGGCAGGAACTCTACAAGTTGAGAGAATATATATTTTCCGGTGTTCATCGAATGAGTCGTTTGCTTATTGGTTGCAAATGTAATCCATTCAAATCGTCACGCAGGAATATGAACTCTAATGCATTGTTATTTAATAACTTACGGGGGAATCCGCTAATCTTTAGTGGACACTAGTGAAAGATTATAATTAGTCTTAGATACTTCGACTAGAATGTATTCTAATACTTTCTGCGGCACATGAATATTAGTAGTAATTCTGATTAACTATGACATATTCAGTGTAAAGAACAGTTAAATACGTTAAACTTCAAAGGACATGTTGAAAATGACCGATTTTTGCACTTGTTTACAACACGCTGATACACAGCGACTTACAGAGGTCGATTTTTTGGCCCAATTTTCGTTCCTCTTACTTGTAACTGCCTGATAATCAGATATTCTTCACTTTCTGTATCGGCAAATAATTGAAATGGTCACTATAAATCCTGAAAGAACAGATAAACTTATCGATGCTTTAACCAAATTGTGGGAGGCATCGGTACGTTCTACGCATCATTTTCTGACCGAAGATGATATTCAGAAACTTACCCTATTTGTAAAGACTGGGTTGTCCGGTATAGAAACTCTTGTCGTTGCATCTGAAAATCATAACCCTATAGCCTTTATGGGGATTGAAGCCGGTAAAATTGAGATGCTTTTTGTATCGCCCGATTACTTCGGCAAAGGGGTTGGAAGGCAGTTAGCTGAGCTTGCGATTTCACAATACGAGGTTCAGTATGTGGATGTAAATGAGCAAAATTCGCAGGCGATGGGGTTTTATGAGCATCTCGGATTCGAAGTGTTTGAACGCACAGACTTCGATGAAGAAGGCAATCCGTTTCCGATCCTAAAAATGAAATTAAAATGAGAATATTACTATTTATATCGGCACTGTTGTGTAACCTTAACCTTTGTTTTGGGCAGACGGCAGAACTTAAAAAAGAGATTGAATTTATTGTCGGTGGTAAAGACTTGAAGTTGGGATTTGCTTTGTATGTCTTTTCGACGGGCAAATCCATATCTATAAACGGAAATGATAAGTACCTGATGCAGAGCGTGTTTAAGTTTCCGATAGGGGTGGCTCTACTCGATTGTGTGAGTAGGGGCGAGTTTTCATTGTCGGATAGCGTTACACTTACCAAAGCGGATTTGTCGCCTGACCTTTGGAGCCCTATTCGTGAGCGATGGCCTGATGGAGTGAGATTACCCTTGGTAAGTGTGATGAAATATATGGTTGCCCAGAGTGATAATAGCGCTACTGATTTTTTAATTTACAAAATCGGAGGTGCGGCACGTATTCAAGATATTGTCAATCGTCTTGGAGCTAAAAAAATCAATATCCGCAACACCGAAGCAGAGATTCAAAGCTCGTGGTCGGTGCAGTTCGATAATTGGACTACCCCCAATGCGATGGTTGATTTTCTTCGATTAATGAATGAAGGTAAATTGCTCGATAAGGCGAATACGGCCGTTTTGTGGGAAATAATGGCAAGTGCATCTACAGGTTCGATCAATAGACTCGTTCCTAAGACTGTTACTTTTGCTCGTAAAACAGGATTTTCGGGAGCCAATAGTCAAGGCATTATCGCCGCACAAAACGATGTTGGAATAATTGAATTTGAGGATGGAAGACGAGTTGCATACGCAATCTTCTTGACCGACTCAACGCTTGGCACAGATGCCGGGTCCGGGTACGACATCCTAGCTCAAATTGGCAAAGCCATCTGGAAAGCGTACGAGCGCTGAGAAATAAGATTTTATAAAATAAAAATAATAATCTCTTCTTCGTTGTGCTATCACAGTTGTTATACCCTATTAGGTATAATGTGCGTATTAAGAAGTGATTTTATACCTGATCGGTTGCAATATTGATGGATTTGAATTATATTGCAACCAAAAGGGTATAATATGAACACAACTTCTCTATCTGAATATGTAAAGTTAATGCGCAAAGAGCATGGCTTGACACAAGTAGATCTTTCCGAAAAATCCGGCGTAGGCCTACGTTTTGTGCGTGAATTGGAACAAGGTAAAGAAACGTTACGTCTTGACAAGGTGAATCAAGTACTGAACCTATTCGGTGCAAAAGTTGGTGTTGTTGCTATGGATAAATCTTCTAATTTATGAGACAGGCTAAAATCTATAACTACAACCTCGTTGCAGGGATTTTGACTGAAGATGAAAATGGTTACACCTTTCAGTATGATTCTAATTATCTGCAATCAGATGATGCACAGGCAATAAGTCTTACTCTTCCTTTGACAGATAAGCCATATGTAGAAAAGATTCTTTTCCCA
The DNA here is from genome assembly GCF_050251695.1 of Macellibacteroides sp. Taxonomy (NCBI): domain Bacteria; kingdom Pseudomonadati; phylum Bacteroidota; class Bacteroidia; order Bacteroidales; family Porphyromonadaceae; genus Macellibacteroides; species Macellibacteroides sp. Next base: position 2,102 of record NZ_JBFWMI010000080.1, on the reverse strand, counting down.
TTCTTTGACGGATTAATTCCTGAAGGATGGCTTCTGGATATTGCCGAAAAGAGTTGGAAACTTAACCGTCTGGATAGAATGTCATTACTACTTGCATGTTGCAAAGATTGTATTGGATCTGTTAGTGTTAACCCCATTCTAAATATTGAATAAATATGAATAGATGTTTATACTGCTATGAAGCGTTAGCAGCTGGCGAGATTCATTTTCATTCTCGCTGTGCTAAAAAGATATTTGGAAGTACTACAGCACCTATCTTACCATATGCTAAAAATGAAATCGAGTCATTAGCGGAACAAATAGTTCGTTCTCAAACCGCACTTACAGGTGTACAAGCCAAACTATCACTTGATATAGAAAAATCAAAAGGAGAGTCACAACGGTTTACTATTGTTGGATTATGGGGAGGCTATATTTTAAAACCTCAAACAGACCAGTTTAAGCATTTACCCGAAGTAGAAGACTTGAGCATGCATCTTGCCGGGTTGGCAAAAATCAAGACCGTTCCTCATTCACTCATCCGTTTTGAAGATGGAGAATTGGCTTATGTTACCAAACGCATAGACAGAGGTCCAAAAGGCGAGAAACTTGCCATGGAAGATATGTGCCAATTATCTGAACGTCTCACTGAATATAAATACAAAGGATCGTATGAACAGATAGCAAAACTAATCATGAGGTATTCGTCTGTGCCCAAATTAGATGTTGTGAATTTCTGGGAACAAGTTGTCTTTTCCTGGATTATAGGTAATGCAGATATGCATTTAAAAAATTTCTCTCTTTACAGTCTACGGAAAGGAATCTATTCACTGACTCCTGCATACGATATGGTTTCCACAGCACTTGTAATGCCAGAAGATACAGAAGAACTTGCCTTAACGCTCAATGGCAAGAAACGTAAAATAAAGCGTTCCGATTTTGAAGTTGCAATGAACAGTAGCGGCTTAGAGAAGAAGATTGTAGATAATATATTTGTTAGATTTGAAAAGGCTGTCTGCAAGTGGTCTCAATTTATTGACATATCGTTTTTGCCTGATGATATGAAAGAGCAGTATAAAAAAATTATAATAGAGAAATTAAACGTTCTGGAACGATAACTTTTTTAAAGGCTATAGTATAAAATACAATAGATATGAAAGAAAGCTCTTTGTATATTATCGGAAATGGATTTGACTTTGCGCTTGACTGTCTATTTATAAAATGAGGTATGTGCCGCTTAAAAGGCGATAACGCTAATACTAAATAGTGTAAATGTGCTGCATCGGGAAGTTAGTCTGTCTATCTGTTTATATTTAGTAGATTAAGAATGATAGATTGTAATTATTTAAAATAGTTAAATAGTTTAGAATGAAGATAAATGTATTAGATATTAGTTTTGAGTATAACGGAACCTCACAGACAATAAATCCGGTCATTATACAAGATAATGAAACTATGATTTTAGTTGACACAGGTTATCCTGATCAGATTGGTTTACTTGAAGAATCGGCTAAACAAAATGATATTTCACTTGATAAATTAACCCATATCATTATAACACATCACGATTATGATCATGTAGGTTCATTAGCAGCGCTCAAGCGGAGGTTCCCTCATGTCAAAATATTGGCTTCCCAGATAGAGAAAGAATACATTGAAAAGCAAAGAAAACCATTGCGGTTGGAGCAAGCAGAGAAGATATATCCTTCAATGTCGGAGGTCGACAAAGAGCAAGCCCTTATATTCCATAAGACGTTAGAAAGTGTTGAAGGCGCTGAGGTGAATGAAGTTTTAGAAAATCATCAAATTTTACCTGTTGGAAATGGGATAGAGGTGGTTTTCACTCCCGGACATACAGCCGGCCATATCTCTTTGTACATCAAAGAAAATAAAACGTTTATTGCAGGCGATGCACTTGTGTTGATTGATGATAAGCTTGTTATTCCATATCCTCATTTTGCCTACGATGCAGATAAAGCTAAAGAGTCCGTAAAGCATCTATTCTCTTATGAGATTGAAGAGCTTATCTGTTATCATGGAGGCTTAATTAAGAGTAATTGGAAAGATTTACTATCATGACGCCACCTCGTATCGAACAATCCACCAAAGAGGAGCGTCTGGCA